>JAIEOS010000067.1 GCA_019750295.1 Bdellovibrionales bacterium
TCACCGACGGCGACACGAGGATTGGTGGCACTGATGGATATGGAGGCCGTCATCGGTGGAGCTGCGAGCCATTTCGGTGGTCCATCTGGTTTTGCCGAAATGATGTCCGCCATTTTCGGTTACATGTTTTGGCAGTCACAAAAACAAAAAAAGGAATGGCACCAACTCTTCCATTTTGTGAATGATGCCGGTCATTGCGAAAACGGTCTTTACGCTCTAAAGGCGAACTATAAACTCGCCGGGCTGGATATCGAACATCTTCGTCACTTTAGAAGTATTGAAAGTGTTTTAACTGGTCACGGTGAAGCGCATTTATTTCCGCAATCTGTTTACATTAGCAACGGCCCGTTAGGTTCTGGACTTCCCCAAGCCCAGGGGTTGGCGGCGGCCGAATCATTGAGTGCTTCTCCACGAACAACGGTGGTTGCGATTTCCGACGGCGGCTGCATGGAAGGGGAGGCCCGCGAAGCGTTTGCGGCGATCCCGGGTTTAGCGGCCAATAAAAAATTAGGTCCTGTGCTGTGTATGATCAGCGATAACAACACAAAACTATCTGGTCGTATCGATAAAGATAGTTTTTCGATGACTCCCACTTTCGCTTCATTAGCCGCGCAAGGTTGGAATGTGATCACGGTCGGTGACGGACATGACCTCCAAGGTGTTTTCACGGCGATTGAGCAAGCGATGGACGCTCTTAAAAAAGATCCAACGACACCGGTTGCCCTCTGGTGCAAAACGATTAAAGGAAAGGGTGTCAAAAAGACCGAAGAGTCTTCCTCCGGAGGACATGGTTTTCCGCTCAAAAAATACGACGAGCTTCCTGCATTTTTAACCGAGATTTTTTCAGCTCAAGAAATGCCCCAACAGTTAAAAATGTGGCTGGAGGATTTGGTCGCTCGCGAATCGAAAAAAACGACGACATCGGCATCCTCTGTTAAAAAAGAAAAAGCTCAAGACGGCGTGAGCAAAGCTCTCATAGAGGCCGTTGAGAAGCATCAGCTTCCGGTCATCTCTATCTCTGCGGATCTTCAAGGGTCCACTGGCGTTGAAAACTTCAGAAAAAAATTCCCCGCCCACACGTTCGAAGTCGGAGTGGCGGAGTCGAACATGGTGAGCATGGGCATAGGTTTATCCAAGCAGGGATATCTCCCGGTCGTAGACACGTTCGCGCAATTCGGTGTCACTAAAGGCGCGTTGCCTTTAATCATGAGTGGTCTTTCCGAAGGACCTGTCATGGGCATTTTTTCTCACACCGGGTTTCAAGATGCAGCGGATGGAGCCTCTCACCAAGCTTTGGCCTATCTCGCGATGTCTGGCTCTATTCCCCATGTGGAGACCTATTGTCTCACGTGTAGCGAAGAGGCCTACCACTTGGTGTCTCAAGCGCTTCAGCAGATGGCCGAGGATAAAAAGCGGGGTGTGGCTGGAAAGAGCTATTTATTCTTTTTAGGTCGCGAAACGTTTCCTCCAAAATTTAATGAGACCGCCACCTACAAGCTAGGGAAAGCTCATGTGATCTCGGATCGTTTGGGGAATGCGGCTCAAAAAGTCATGATCGCTGTTTCGGGTTCGTTGGTGAGTGAGGCCCTTGAAGCTCAAGAAAAACTGGCCCAGAAGAATATTGGATCGATCGTAGTTAATCCGGCGGTGATGAATCGTCCCGATGTTGAATTTTTTGCGAAATGGTTACCCAAAGCCGACGGCAATTTAGTGACCTTGGAAGACCATCGTGTGATTGGTGGTATGGCCTCGGTCTTAGTTCCAGAGCTATTAAGTCATGATATCAAGATCAACAGACTTCGCACCCTGGGAGTGGGGGACGAGTTTGGTCGGAGTTCCTACACGGCCAAGGACCTTTACAAGCTTCACGGTTTAGATGCCGAGGCGGTTGTTAAAGCCGTCACTCACTAAGGGGGAATGAGTATGGACTATCGAATCCTCATCGCGATCTGTTTCGTTCTCTCCGTCAGCAGTTCCCAGGCGCAATATTCCTGGGACAGATGCTCGGATGCCGAAGGATATTTTAAGACAGAGAACGGCATCGTCGTGAGTCCAGAGGCCGATCCCGGAGAAAGTATCTTTATCGAAAAAGTTCTCAAATCAATGCCGGTCAAAACAATCACTGGAACCTGTGAGTCCGTAAAGAACTCAAGCTCTTACGTTTACATGCAGGAAAACTTATCCTTCGAGGTCTATCAGATGAGTATTGATGGCTGGGTCGTCCGCAATATAGACATGCTCTGCACGCGTGGCTCTTATAATTATTCCCTGGAGCAGGGGCTTTCATCCGTCTGCGCTGGTGAAACTTCAGTGGTTGAGAGTTACCCCTAATACGGGGTCTAACCTCTGATCCTTAGAATTTATTCAAACTCATATTCTAAACTTATTATCCCTTTTTCAATGCACGCCAATTTCTTTGATGTCGAGAGCGCCGTGAATGTAATCTTGGCCAAATATCTTCCAAAAGGAGAATGTATGAATAAAGTTTTGTTTTGCTTACTGTCGTTATTCGGTTTCAATGCTTTTGCCACTGGAAGCTTCAGCTGTGAAACTGATGCCTCAGTAAATAATGCTAAAATTACAATTTACGGTGTGACGAGTAGAAGCTTTGAAAACGCGATCGTCAGTGCTGAGGGCCAAGCGAACGGGTCCATTGGGGATGATGGTGTTTCTTTTACTTTTGATTATGCTTTAACAAAAGAAGACATAAGACAGTACTGGAACAGTGGAGACGAGTTTCGCCTAGTGATCTACTCCGAAAAAGAGATGAATGGAAAGCTTGAGTTTCTCAAGACGGTGATTAAGACGACAACTACTGATGGAATTACATTTACCGGTGATGCCATTGTCAGCGGACCATCTTGGTCTATGGAAGTGCCAGTTTCTTGCGAAATTGAATAACTTATTAAATTAAGAATACAACTTTGTTGAATAAAGGCGAACTCCCAATGAGTTCGCCTTTTGTTTTTTGTGAATAAAATCAGAAGGTTCCGGCAATTTTTACATCCCAACGCTATTCCAGCGGCTTCATCCCTGCTTTTTGAGATTCCACTCTCATAAAAAGGAAAATTTTAAACCCTAAGCTTGAGGATAATAATGAAGTCCATTCTTCTCTTTCTCTCTTTAGTTTCAGTGAGCACGGCCGTTGCGGAAAAAAATCTGTGTGCGAGTCTTTTCTCCAAGCAAACCTCGCAATTCTCTAAAGAGGTTCAAGAGGCCATTGCTTCGGGAATCCCAGATCAAATCATTACGGCTTTTATTCGAGAAACGGCGGTCATAGAGAACAAGCTCACGGACTCTGACGTGGCTCACTTGGTGGTTCTTGCACGTCAGGTTCTCAAAGATAAGAGCATCAACGATAAAACGATCTACGAGATGCTTTACTACGCCAAAAAGAAATACGATGCAGAGATCGATGCCCAACTTAAAGATATGGGGCAGATGCTCAATCAATCGGTTCGTAACATGAGACTCCGCCGGGAGCGGTTTGCTTTGGCATTGAATCAAGGAGATGCGCTTAAAGCAGCTCATGTTTATCGCGACCTTTATGAGTCCTATTTTATTTCGCTTTCTTATCTTAAGGCTTACATCACGGGAGATCGTACGACTCGCAATGAGGGTTTAGTCAAGAGTGCTCGATTTGTTCTCATGGGCCTGACCCAAACGGCAAGACTTAAAGATTTGGCCGTTAAGGTTCGTCAAATTTATGCGGAGAAAAATCCCTCGCCAGAGGCCATCGTCGACGTGTTTGATCAGATTGTGGCGCGCACGAACGATGAGTATCGTTATGCCGAGTGGTATGTCAGTCGCTTGGAAAAAGATCCCGAGATTTCTCAGGCGATGAAGGACAATCTTAAGTATATCCGGGGTCGTCTCAGTGTCGATACCATTGCCGAGCGTTTTAAGATGGATCTTTTGGCCGAGGCCGATTTAACAACGGCGGAGGCGTCTCAAATTGTTTCCTCACGGCCTCAGATTTTGGTTTATTGGTTAAGACATATCCGCCAAATCGAAAAGCAATATGCTCGTCGAATAATGATTCGCTCGATTTTTCATGTGGAAAACTTTAGGAAGTTTGTGAATCATATTATTCCCGAGGCCTATCGTGGGCCGATTTCCAAATTGATTGGTCTTGATTACAACACTTACGTGACCTCACTTCACTTCGAGAATCTTGAAGCGGTTCTTTTAGCCCCGAAAGGGCAACCTCAGTTGGATGCATTTAGAGAAGCGGTGGCCGAAGGGGATAGTGCGAAGTCAGCGCAGTTCCTCGAGACGCTGGCGCGTTTGTCCAACAACATGGACACTTGGAATGATCTTAAAACGCAAGTGTCCACTCTGGCGAACCAACATGCCAATTACAAAGTTCTATTAAATATGATGGTCGCGGCCGAAGGAAAAATCGAAACTCTGGGATTTATTTCTCGCTTAGATACAACCTCGAAGTTTGATCACTATAGTGCTTGGGTTCTTCCTGGTGCGACCACGGCCGCGGGCGCTGCTTACTGGAATTGGGACACACTGGTGAGCTGGTATCGCTTTTCGGTGCAGTTGGCCGTTCAGAACTGGCCCTTTTAAGGGAAATAAAAAAGGCGCTGGGTAGCGCCTTTGTAAGATCCTTCGCTTTCACTCAGGATGACCGCTTCAATCGGGATGACTGTTGTGGATACGAGCGACAGTTGTCGCTCGTATGAGCTCGCTACTGACGAGCGGCAGGGCTCGGTTTGCTAGGAGCGGCTGCTTTTTTAACGTCTTTTGCGGTGTCCTTAGTTTCCTTGGGAGCTGCAGAAGCTGTCGCTTTTTCGGGTTTGTCTGTGCCTTTGTCTTCCGAAAGAGCCACAACACTAATACCTTTAAGTGCAATCACTTTCGAGCGAAGTTCCGCAACGATTTTGGGATTCTCTTTAAGGAAGTTTTTCGCAGTATCGCGACCTTGACCGATACGCTCTCCATTGTAGCTGTACCAAGCTCCGGACTTTTCCACTAATTCAAACTTCACTGCGAGATCTAAAACATCGCCTTCTGTAGAAATACCTTCTCCGTACATAATGTCGAATTCGACTTTAGCAAATGGAGGTGCCATTTTGTTCTTCACAACTTTGACAGCAGTACGGTTTCCGACAGTTTCTTCACCGCTCGTGATCGCACCGATACGACGTACATCTAAACGAACCGAAGAGTAGAATTTAAGAGCGTTACCACCCGTCGTTGTTTCTGGGTTACCGAACATCACACCAATCTTCATACGGATTTGGTTAATGAAAATCAGAGTGACGTTCGTTTTGCTGATCGCACCTGTGAGTTTACGAAGAGCTTGAGACATCAAACGAGCTTGTAGACCCATGTGACTATCACCCATGTCGCCTTCGATTTCTGCGCGAGGAGTAAGAGCTGCAACGGAATCGACAACTAATACGTCGATGGCGCCAGAGCGAACTAATGTTTCTGTGATTTCTAAAGCTTGTTCACCAGTGTCGGGTTGAGAGATCAAAAGATCCTCGGTATTGACTCCGAGTTTGCGAGCGTAGTTCACATCCAAAGCGTGCTCGGCATCCACGAAAGCGGCAACGCCACCGGTTTTTTGCGCTTGAGCAATGGCGGTGAGAGCCAGAGTTGTTTTACCAGAGCTCTCTGGTCCGTAGATTTCGATAATACGACCACGAGGGTAACCACCGATTCCAAGGGCGAGATCTAAACTCAAAGCGCCGGTAGGAATTACGGGTACATCATCGTAAAGCATTTCTTTAGCGCCTAAACGCATGATCGAACCTTTACCAAATTCTTTTTCGATAGAACCAACTGCAAGTTCTAACGCCTTTAGTTTCTCTGCTTTGTTCTTGGATACATCCATTTTCTTACTCCTCTAGCGGCGCATCCGCGCGCTGCCGTTTAATATTACGTTTTAATAAATCTAAAGCAAAATCCACAGACTGTTTTTGTATCTGTGAGCGATCGCCCGAAAACAACTTCTTTTCTGCGACTTCAATTCCGGGGCCAACAACGGCAAACCAAACAGTGCCCACAGGTTTCTTATCTGTGCCCCCATTCGGACCGGCAATTCCGGTTATGCTTACAGCCCACGAAGAACCGGTCAAGCGCTTAACTCCTCGGGCCATCGCCAGAGCTGTAGCGTCGCTCACGGCGCCCAGCGTTTTTATCAGCGACGGAGAAACGCCTAAAACTTTTTCCTTAATTTCGTTGGAGTAGGCGACAACACCCCCCAAATAAACTGCAGAAATCCCCGAAGTGCCGACTAATTTTCCGGAAAGCAATCCACCCGTACAACTCTCGGCCAAAGATAACCTTTGTCCTCTCAACGTGAGTTCGCTCAAAATTAAATCAAGGTTGTTGTCCAAAAGATTTCCCCCAGAATTTAAATAATCTTTGCGTGCAGATCGGTGGTCCTGATTTGAGCAATAAATTCTTTTTTTTCTGGACAGCTTTTTCGGACGCGGGCTCCATGCCCTCGCCCGTTTTTCCGACAGGAAGTCGGAAATCGCGTCACGCTAACGGGAGGTCCTCAAAAACTCTCCAGAAAAAAAGAATTTATTGCTCAAATCAGGAGAGCCAGCCGAGGTGTACAATCAGATGGATTGTGGCTGCGGTCAAGGCTCCAGCGAGCATGTCATCGAGGAGGCTGCCGAAGGCTCCGGGTGTGTTTTTGTCGACCCAGGAGATGGGGAAAGGTTTTAGGATGTCGTAAAATCGAAATAGGAGGAAGCCTGCTGTTAAAATTGGCAGTGTTAGTGGTAAAAATAAAAATGATAAGTATATGCCTGCGATTTCATCAATGACGACGGTGGGGTCGTCGTGCTCGTGGTTTTTTTCGTAAACGTAAATGGTGATGTAGGCGAGGATGGTGAGAGCGATGGTGATTAAATAGTGGGCAGAGGTGAAGTAGACCAGGATCATCGCGAGGGCGCTGCCCCAGGTGCCGGGAGCAGGGCGGATGTAGCCGACACCGAGGCCGGTGGCGATCCATTTGCTGATGCTGTTTATCGCGGTTGATGTAGACAACGGGCCTCCGATTTTTGATACTACTAGGAGTGGAACATACCTTTAACGAAATTCTCACTCAAGCTGCAGCGGTTAACGCGAGCGACATCCATCTCAAAGTGGGCGTCGTTCCGGTCATTCGTCGTTTTGGGTTGTTGAAGCCACTTTATCCTTCGAAGAAACCACTTTCTGCCGAAGATATGGAAGAGCTGATCACTCAGGCTCTGACGCCGGATGAAGTGGCCGATCTCGTCACTGAAAAAGAAATCGATAAAGGTTACGAAATTCCTGATGTGGGTCGCTTTCGTATGAATATCTTTCGCCAGCGCGGAACCACTCGCTTTGTGGTTCGTTTTATCACGAAGCAAGTTCCAGCTCTCGATTCTCTCGCGCTTCCTCACGTGGTTAAAACTCTCGCGGAGTCGGAGCGTGGACTTGTTCTAGTGACTGGGGTGACGGGTTGTGGGAAATCGACGACTCTCGCTTCGATGATTAATCATATCAATCAGACGGCGAACAAACATATTATTACTCTCGAAGATCCCATTGAATATTATATTAAGGACCGAAAGAGCATTATTTCTCAGAGAGAATTGGGCATTGATATGAATTCCTTTGCGAACTCTTTGAGAGCTACATTGCGGCAAGATCCGGATGTGATTTTTGTCGGTGAGATGCGCGATCGCGAAACGATTGAGACCGCGTTGATCGCCGCAGAGACGGGGCATCTTGTGTTCTCGACCTTACACACTTTAGATTCGCGCGAGACCATTAACCGAATACTATCGCAATTCCCTTCGGAGCAGCAGGGACAGATTCGCCGACAGCTGGCCAATGTTCTGCGGGCGGTGATCAGTCAAAGATTGATCATGCGGAAAGATGGAAACGGCCTGGTTCCGGCCTGCGAAATTCTCGTGAACAACCAACGCATTAAGGAAATGATCGAGGATCCGGAACGCTCCAATCAAATCCTCGACGCCATTGAAACCAGCGCCAAAGAGACTGGAATGCGCTCTTTTGATCAGAGTTTGATTCACCTCGTGCTCGATGGCCACGTGAGTCTTGAAGAGGCCCTTAAGTACACTTCGCAGACGGAGAACTTTAAACTCAAAGTTAAAGGCATTCAGTCCGGAGTCGATTCGGACTGGGACGAAAATATCGAAGCCAAAAGCAAAGTCGAGATGAAGTGGGACGATCATGATGACTTATCCCTCGACGAAGGCTATGTTCAAAAGCCTAAAAAGTAGGGCTTCCCATGGAAAACGAAAAAGAAGAAAAGCGATATGTTCGGCGCTCGGCCTACAATAAGGTGATGGACTATCTCGCTTTGCGGGATCATTCGGAACACGAGTTGATACAAAAGCTTAAGCGTGCGAAATACACGCCTGAAGAGATCGCCACGGCCATGGAAAAAGTCGTGGGATCCAGTTGGATGCCTAAGCCCGAGGTGATGGCGCAAAAGGTTGCAAATAGCCTGCATCGCAAACGGAAGAGCTATTTGTATATTATGCAGTATTTAAAACAGAAAAAACTGCCCATGGTGCCCCGAGATGCCGACATCGAAGAGGAAAAAGCACGAAGTTTAGCCGAAGGGCGCTTTTCCGATTTGTCAAATCTGTCTCAACTCGATAAGAAAAAGGTAGCTCGTTTTTTACAAAGTCGTGGTTTCGATTTTGAGACCATCAATCGTGTAACTAGGATCAGATCATGAAACATCAAGACGTCAGAAAAGCATTCACTTCTCATTTTGAGGGCCTTGAACATCGCCATGTGGCGAGTTCAAGTTTGGTTCCCTTCAATGATCCCACGTTGTTGTTCACGAACGCCGGGATGAACCAATTTAAAAACGTCTTCGTGGGAACCGAGAACGTGGATTACAAGCGTGCGGTGACCATTCAAAAGTGCGTGCGGGCGGGCGGAAAGCACAACGATCTGGAAAACGTCGGCTATACGACTCGTCACCACACCTTTTTCGAAATGCTTGGGAATTTTTCTTTTGGCGATTATTTTAAAAAAGAAGCCATCCGGTTTGCGTGGGATCTTTTGACCAATAAGATGGGAATTCCGAAGGATAAACTCTACGTGACGGTGTTTGAGACCGATGATGAGGCCGAAGAGATCTGGCATAAGCAAGAGGGTGTTCCCCGCGATCGCATCGTTCGCTACGGAGAAAAAGATAACTTCTGGCGCATGGGAGACGTTGGCCCTTGCGGCCCTTGCTCCGAAATTTTTTATGATCACGGTCCTGGTGCGGGAAACCCCACGGCTAAATTCGGACAAGATGATAATCGCTATGTGGAGATCTGGAATCTGGTCTTTATGCAGTACTACGATGATGGTTCGGGAAAACTTACTCCTTTGCCCAAGCCCTCGGTGGATACCGGCGCAGGTCTTGAGCGAGTGACCGCAGTGATGCAGGGGAAGGCCGACAACTATCAGACGGATTTATTTGCTCCGCTCATTCAAACCACCTGTAA
>JAIEOS010000068.1 GCA_019750295.1 Bdellovibrionales bacterium
TTCGCCGCGTTCGGGGCTCCTACCAATACTTGAATCGAAGCTGTGGGTCCAAATGCAAACATATTCACATTGGCCTGTAGCGTTTGTGCTGTACCGGCGACGGCTCCCGTATAGGTCGTAGAGTATTGGCCGTTACCGTCGTTACTCACAGGAGTAAATGTTCCTGTTGAAGTTCCGCCCGTTTTATCAAAGGCCATGATGAGCCCACTACTAATCGGGTTATTGTAGGAATCTCGAATCACCGCCGTCACCGTAACGCTAGATCCAGCGATCACCGTTGCCGATGAAACGGTCAAAGTGGAAAGCAAAGGGGATGGAGCACCCGGCACGACCGCCACCGTTGTTGTTGGTCCCAATGGAGCTCCGTCAACGATCACACCAATTGTTTGAGCTGAGCCCGCGGTGACACCATCGTAGTTAATGGCGTACTGTCCTGCTCCCATATTTGTGACCGAACTAAAGTTTCCTGCGGAGGTTCCTCCGGATTTAGAAAATGTGACTACAATTCCACTTGGAATTGGGTTGTTGTTGGCATCACGAATCGTCGCGGTGATTGTCGAGGTCGCGCCCGCAGCTATAGATCCTGGTGCCGCGGCGATCATCGAATTGCCAGGACTCGGATTCCCTGGAGTTACGACAATAGATACGGCTGGAATCGCCGTAGTGACGCCATTGATGGCCACAAAAACAGATTGAGCCGTTCCCGCCACAACACCCGTATAGCGTACATCATACACCCCATTCCCCTGGTTTGTGACAGCGTTTAAAGTTCCCGTCGATGTCCCGCCAGAAACAGGGAACGTGATCGTGCTCGAACCGGCAATAGGATTATTGTTTAAATCTCGCAATGTCGCAGTGGCCGTGACAAAACTTCCCGAAGCGACTGTCCCAGAGCTGATCGTTAAACTCGAGTTAGCAAGACTCATGGCTGCCGGGTTTACAGTGATGGTCGTCGTAATTCCTAATGCCGACCCGTCGGTTTCGACTCCGATGGTCTGAGCGGAACCAGCGCCCACTCCCTGGTAAGTAATCGCATATTGCCCAGAACCCATATTCGTTACAGAGCTAAAGTTTCCGGAAGACGTTCCTCCCGTTTTCGTGAACGTGACTAAAATTCCACTGGAGATCGGGTTATTGTTCACGTCCCGAATCGTGGCCGTGACCGTTGAATTCGTTCCGGAATTAATTGTACTCGGCGAAGCCACAATCGTTGATTGAGCGGCACTCGGAACACCCGGAGTCACAGTGATCGAGGTGGCAGGGATTGCTGTCGTGACACCGTTGACAGCGACAAAAATTGACTGAGCCGTTCCGGCAACAACGCCGGTGTAGCGAACATTGTACACTCCCCCACCTTGGTTCCCGACGGCGTTGAGTGTACCAGTGGATGTCCCTCCACTCACAGGAAATGTGACGGTAATTCCGCTATCAATCGCGTTACTATTAGCATCTCTTAATGTCGCCGTAACGGTCACGAAACTTCCGGAGCTGACCGTCGGTGCACTAATCACCAAAGTCGAATTAGCGACACTCACTGGTCCCGGCACCACCTGCACAGTGGGCGCGAATCCCAAAGTGACGCCATCTACAGAAACTGTAATTGTTTGCGCTGACCCGGCCGCTATTCCCAGGTAGGTCGCAGTGTATGAACCGCCACCCGCATTAACTACGCCACTAAAACTTCCTGAGCTGGTCCCACCAGACTTATTAAAAACAACGAGAACTCCGCTGGAGATCGGGTTGTTGTTGGCGTCGCGAAGCACAGCGGTAATATTGATCGTACTTCCCGACGCTACTGTACCGGAACTCAAGGTCAAACTCGAATTCGGAGTTGACGCCGGTCCTGGAACCACTTGAATCGTTGTATTGATCGACATCAGCGTTCCGTTGACGGTCACGCGTAAGGTTTGCGCGGTCCCGGCCACTAAGCCCACATAGGTTCCCGAATAACTTCCAGAGCCTAAGTTGGTGGATCCCGAAATTGTTCCTGTGGATGTTCCCCCTGTCGCAGAGAAAACCACTGTTGCCGAGGGCAAGGGATTGTTATAGGCATCACGAATCAATGCGGAGATGTTAGCAATACTCCCCGACACGACAACCCCGGGCGCAATGGCCAGCGTCGAAGTCGAGGGGCTTGGAGCTCCTGGATTGACCGTCATTGCCACCGTATTATTGAGAAAGTACGACATCGCCAAAGTCACTTCGATGTTAATAGGCGTGCCTACAACTGTTGGGGTGAATGTGAATGTGTAAGTTCCGTTATTATTATCTGTGATCCCACTAAAAATACCCGAACTCGTTCCGCTCTGAATTTGCGCGGTTAAACTCAGACCTCCGATAGTTTGTGGAGAGCCATCGCTGTTAAAAGCCGTTACGGTGATCACTTGAGGCGTTCCTGCGGACAAGGTGACTGCGGCGGGAGCCATACTTAGGCGCGTCAGCGTCGTGGTCGTAAATGATCGAGACACCGTGTTTCCATCAGAAAATCCGAGGATATCTAAGGCCTGAACACGGATCGTGTAACCTGTATTTGGAATTAAACCTGTGACCGTAAATCCACTGGTCGCCCCACCAGGGACGATCTGAAAAACTTCGTAAAGACCAGTCACTGTATTTAATTTTGAAATCTGATAACTTTGAGCCGAAAGATTCGGAGTCCAGTTGACCGTCGCTCCTACACCTGTAATCGCAGTGATCGAGGTGATGCCGTTAAATTTGAGTCGAATTCCCACTGGAAAAATAATCTGAGACTTTCCATCTTTATTCGTTCCGGTGATTTTAAATTCATAATTTCCGAGGATAGAATTCCCTGGAGTCCAATCGAAAGTTCCCGTAGCCCCATTAAAACTAAAAGTAGAGTCTGGCAGATTAGAGCAACTCTGAGTTTCTTCGACGAGATTATCTACAACTTGATCGTAATAGCAGGCGTAAGTCATCCCGTTGTCATCACCAGGATCGCCTTTGCGAACGTTATTGACGTCGAGATGTAACAAGTCTGTTTGAGCAATGGTTTGCGTAGAGATATTCGTAAGGAGCGGACCCTGTTTGCCGACACCAAACAGATCGTCGACAGCACCACCGCCAGAGCTTCCGCAACTGGCCAGAAGGACAATAGTCCAACCGTATAGAATGTATTTCATAACGAATTTCATCACTTGTCCAACTAACGTACTACTTCGCCCATATCATAATAAAACATAAGGGCTCTGTGATAAACTTCCTAAAAACTATCGTAAAGCCTAACACTCTTAATGATAACTCGACTCCTGTAGCACATCCATAATTATAACGTACCGACCTTCGTTTAGCTAAACTTTGTTCCATATCAAGTCAAAACGATACCAGTCCGATACAAGAAGTATGAAAATCTGTATCTTTTCGCTACTGGTCTTATGCTATTCATTTCCGACGATTGCAGCGGAGCTTCAGTTTGAAAGCGATGTTCGCGTTAAAAAAACGGATCAACTTGAATTCATATCCATCAAGGCCGGAGAAAAATTAACTCTCAAAAGAAATGAGAGCTATATTGTAGTCAATTCTCAAAGTTTACCGATGGTGATTTTTTCCCCCATCAATGACAATTCCGAAGTTTTGATCACCGACAAAAATATCCAACAAACCCTGGACGAACAAATCTCAAAAACTCTCAGCTCTCGAACCAACGAGATCATTGATGGACTCCGGAAAGCAGAATCGCATTTAATCAAAAAGGATTACCCACAAGCCTTAGCGCTTGCGACCAGCTTAAAAGATAAATATCCTCAGGTGTCGTCGGTGTTATTTTTTAGAGCTACAACTTTATCACTCATGAACAATAGAAAAGAAGCGCTTTCGGATCTTGAAAAAGGACTGACCATTGACCCGCAAAGTGCGGCGGCTCTTGCTCTTCAGAAAAGATTGAAGGAGGCTCAATAATGACACTTCTTATCGGTTTCCTCCTCACCTCCGCCGTTTTTGTTTTTTCGATGGGCCTCGAAAACACATCGATGTACTTTAATCTGCACTCCTTCGTACTGGTGGCGGGCGGAACGGCGACGATTTTTATATTTTCCAATCCGTGGGTCACGGTGAAGCACTTAGCAAAAAGCCTTATGCAATTCTGGTCTTCCGATGATTCATTCGAGCAGATCCGTAAGGAATTGATTCAACTGGCCAAAAATAAAAATAAACAAATCAAAGTTAAAAACGATCTCGTGAATTACGCCCAGGACTTATGGACCCAAGGGGTCACTCAAGATCTTTTTGTCGTTTTACTTTCGCAGCGTCGCAAAGAAATTGAACAGCGATCCGTCGACGCCATCCAAAGTTTAAAAAACTTAGCGAAATATCCGCCAGCATTGGGAATGGCGGGTACCGTGATCGGGATGGTCTCTCTGTTTAGCTCACTCGATGGCAGCAAACAGAACATCGGACCTGCACTCGCACTCGCGATGACCGCGACTTTTTTAGGGTTAGCCCTTGCCAACGCTTTAATTATGCCTCTCTCCGATCATTTACAAGTCAGGCATATTCGTGAAAAAAATGATCTCGTCAATCTCTACCAAATTATTCTTTTAATAAATCAAAACGAAGCGAGCCAGCTCGTAGAAGATGAGGTTCATCTCCGTGGAGCATAATGTCCGTTACCCTAGAATAGAACGAGATGAAGAAATCTCGGTGCACGAAGATGAGAACGCTCATCTTTGGGCCGTTTCTTATTCGGACTTTCTCATGGTGCTTCTCTGCTTCTTCATTCTCTTCTTTTCGCTCGATGACCAAAAGAAAAACATGCTCTTAGTCACTCTTGCGGAAAGCTTTAACGGAAAAAAGGAACATGGATCGGACAACCCCGGGTTTGCCAAAGAAAAAACCCAGGCTCGTCTCCCAGCCACATTTCTTGAAACACTTAAAGGTCTCAACGTCAGCATCAATAAAGATCGTGAGTCACTTATTCTCAACTTCCCCGAGAATCTTTTTGCGAGCGGAAGCCATATCATCAGCAAAGAGAACCATCTTCTTATAAAGGATGTTTTAACTAAAGTGTATCCTCATCGATTGGGTCTCAATCTGTATTTCGAGGGCCACACCGATAACAAGCCAATACATCGAAAAATTCAGAACGTGGTGGTCGATAACTATTTGCTCAGTAGTTTACGGGCTTCTACCGCCTTGAAGGAGGCTCGAGAAATGGGCTTCCCGGAAGCCCAGATGTTTATCCAAGCCACATCGTCGCATTCGAGAAACTCTCGAACTCTCTCTTTAAGAATCGAACCGCGTGAGGTCGTCCAATGAAATCACTCCTCATCATCTTGTGTCTCATCAACACTGTGCAATCCCAAGCCGATGTCTTAGAGAAACTTCGATTTGAAGATGCCGTGGAAAATCGCATCGAACGCGGCCTCAAAGGTTTTGATCCAAATATTAAAGCCACTGTTTTTGTGGGTTACAAAAAGTACGATGCCGTACCGGGAACTACGCTTGAGAATATCGAGGATTTCAGCCCGTCTAAGATCGACGAACAAGATATCGTAAAAATCTACATTGATATAACCACCTCGGTCGAAAACGTATCTGCCGAATTCAGATCCAAGGTTTACAAATTATTACCTCTCAATCGAAATCGACTTATCGTTAAATTTAAGTATCAGCCCGAGGTGAAAGCACCGGTGATTGAGACGATCAAGGCCAAAGATATATCGAACATTTCTACCTCCCTCGCCTCCCAAGCCGGTGAATTTTTCTCGATCCTCATCGCCAGCGCCATCGGGCTTATGTTTTTATTGGGACTTATTCTCCAGCAGCGCAGCCTCAAAATGTTTCGCACGCAGTTTGAGAATCTGACCCGTGCTCTGAGTGAGTCCGGCTTTGGATCGGCTCAGGTCGAGTCCATTAAACCCAATGCACAAAGCTCTTCCGCATCTCCTAGTCCAACCAAGACTGCAGAACCATTTTTTGATTTCCCGGAGGAATCTCTTTTGGAAGTCATGGGAGATAGCTACTGGTGCTCGGAAGATCGATACGCCCACTGGATCTGGAAGAATATCAGCTCCCAACAGAAGCGCATGCTGCTCGAAAAATTAGATTACGCTCGTGATTACGCCAGTTATTTTTTAACGCTCGATCCGGAATACGCCTCCCATCATGAGCACCCTTATTATTTGGCGCCACTCCCATTATGTTACACGTCTCAAGAGAGTTTAAGTCTCGAAGTTCAAAAGAATTCTGGGCTGTGGCACTCCGTCAGTCCATTGCGCCAGCAAGATCTTCGCATTCCGCTTTCGGACAAATTACAAATTGTGCAGAAAAAGCCAAAAACGGCAGCAGACTGGAAATTCATTCAAAAAAGTCCATTCCGCTCATTTGAGAGCGCCGCCTCTTGGGGTGACATCTCTGCGGACGACGAAATTAAAATTTTACAAAAGCCAGATATGGTTCCGAAAAAATGGAAGAAGAATATGCAGTCTCTCGTTTGGCTCAGTCAAAGAGATTCAGCTTATATTCAGAACACCCTCGCTCAGTTTGATGCGCGCTCGCTGGCGACAGCTTGGGTCGGCGCTCCTGAGATTCTCTCGATTCTCGAAGCTCAATTGCCCGAAAAGAAACTTAAGCTACTACAAACTTATCGGGAGAAAATCCCTGGCTCTAAGTCCTCCCCTTGTTTTCAAGCTCTGGTGAGCGCAGGATTGATGGATGAAGCCGCATAGTTTTTATTTGGCATTTTTGCTTTTTATTTCCTCGGCCGTTTGTGCGGCAGAGACGCTTTCCCTAGAAACAAGTCTTATTCAAAAGAAAAATAAACTCGGTCTTTCCTATGAGATGTCCCAGTTCGAAACTACCGAAGGCAATCTCCACGGCAGCGGCGGGCGACTTTCTTTCCAACACTCCTTTACCGAAAATTGGAGCACCGAAATATTTATTTCATCGGCAATTAATACTCAGGGCGGAGTCAGAAACAGCTTTACCGGACTCGGTGGATATTTGCTCTACACCGTATTGGGAACACCGTACAGTTCGAATAAAACGCTCAGTATGGAAGGTAAACCGCTATTCATTGATCGCATCTCTGGTGATCAAGCTTTTTACGTGGGAGCCGGCATCAATCAGTATTTTCTCAACGGAGATCAGGGAGTTTACTCGTCCTCAGGCCTCAGTGCGACGGCCGTTTATACGTTTAAAGCGTTTCATGTTCATTGGAAAGTCTCCGCACGATACGCCATGCTCAACTCTGCAGACCTCGAAGTCACCGGGTTAAGCTATGACTTCGGCTTCGTAGTTCCTCTTTAAACCTTCGAGCGCTGCTCGAGTTCGGTCCATCTTGAATACATTCGAGAAATCATTTCTTCTTGATCGGCAATGGCCTGGGTTGTCTCTCTCATTTTTTGCGAAGACTCAATCACCGAGGAGTCCTGTAAAGACAAGACTAATTTCTCTAAATTCTGCTTGGCCTGGGAAATATTATGTTCCATTTCTGCAAACTCTTTTTGCTCTTTGGCGCTGAGTTTTTTTAAACCTTCCAGCTTGGAAGGAACTGCCCTCACCGTTTCCTTTTTAGTCATCGGTGAGCCTTTGTGCTGGAGTTTTTCTTTTTGCGAGTTCCACCAGTCTTCCCACTGATAAAGATCCGAGAACATCACAAGATCTTTCTCGGGAGCCTCATTGGGAGGAAACGCGAGAATTTGATGTGTGGCGGCCTGAAGGAAATAGCGATCATGGGAGACCAGAATCACGCCGCCTTGATACTCTTGCAAACACGATTCTAAAATATTTAAAGTCGCAAAATCCAGATCATTGGTCGGCTCATCGAGAACCAAAAGATTTCCCGAAGTTAACATCAGTCTGGCCAGCAGCAAGCGACTTTGCTCCCCCCCTGACAACTTAGCCACTGGCATATCCATTTGGGTCGGACCAAATAGAAATCGACTCAAGTAACTTCGCACATGCACCTTTTGTCCGGCGTAATCGACATGATCCCCGTAGGGACACACGGTCTTCATCACGCTGGTTTCTGGATTTAGTGACTCTCGATTTTGCTCAAAATAGACTGCATTTAAATTTTCGGCATGAAAAACTTTTCCCTGTGAGGGCTCTTCTATTCCTAAGATCACGCGAATGAGAGAGCTCTTTCCGCAACCATTGGTACCTAAAAGCCCAATTCTAGTTTTAGGACCAATCAAGATGTTTACATTTTCGAACAGAGTTTTATCCCCATAGCTCTTTTGAACATCAGTGAGCTCCACTAACTTTTTGGGAGCTTTTTCTTGGCTATGAAAATCCATACGAACTTCGCGCACGGTATTTTTTTGAGTGAGATCTTCCACCTCTTGTTTTAACTCGTGAGCCCGAGTGATTCGCCCTTGCTGCTTCGTTTGCCGCGCCTTCGCCCCACGACGAAGCCATTCGACCTCTCGGCGAAGTGTATTTTTTAAAACTTTTTCTCGCTCCTGCTGGCTCGAAAGCTGCTCGTCCTTTAACTCCAGGTAGGCCGTATAATCTCCGCGAACATCAAGAACACCTTCAGGAAGTCGAGCGTCGAGTTCTAAAATCCTCTCGCACACTCGCTGAAGGAACTGTCGATCGTGGGTGATCATCAACAAAGTGATATTGGCCGAAGTTAAAAACTCCTCAAGCCACAAAATACTGTCCACATCTAAATGGTTGGTTGGCTCATCGAGAAGTAGAATGTCAGGAGACTTCACCAACTCTCGCGCTAAGGCCACACGTTTCTTCCAACCTCCAGAGAGCTGCTTTATCAAAACGCTTTCAGGATCCCCCCAACGCAGGAGATCGAGTCGAGAGATGACTTCGTGAGCTCGCCCCATCCCTTCCCAATCGTCCTCATCAAGACTTTCTAGAATCGTGGAGAAAATAGTTGCGTCTTTTTTAAACAATGGAACTTGGGCCAGATAGGCGACCTTAAGACCCTTCTGTTTATGAACTTCTCCCCCATCGGGAGTTTCAGATCCACTCAATATTTTAAGTAACGTCGACTTCCCCGCGCCGTTGGGACCAATCAGAGCGATTTTCTCGCCCGATTCTATAGCAAAGCTTAAACTTTTAAAGAGTGAGCGTGTACCAAACGACTTCGAGAGCTGGCGAGCAGTGATCAAAATTGACATGCCCGGCAGCTTAGCTTTTCATAAGAGAACTGTCACACATTAATCAAGGAATGACGAATGACTTTTTGGAAATTAGGACTCCTCTTAGGGGCCGTTATATTGCTATCCTGTCAGGGTATGAAAAAACAACCTAATAGCTCTCCGCCACAGCCCGATATTCCTCAAGCGCCTCGCGAGGCCAAAGTGCTTCAGAAACATGGGGATCGACGTCTCGATCCTTATTTTTGGATGAATCAAAGAGATTCTAAAAATGTCTTAGATTATATCCAGGCCGAAAATCTGTATGCCGATTCGATATTGGCAAAATCGAAATCTTTAAGTGATCAGTTGTTCAATGAGATGAAAGGTCGAATTTTAGAAGACGACGCTACAGCTCCTTATAAGAAAGATAATTATTACTATTACGTGCGTTACGAAAAAGGAAAAGAATATCCCATTTACTGTCGCAAAAAAGGAAGCCTGGAAGGACGCGAGGAGATCATTCTTGACGTCAATGCTCTCGCCCACGGAAAGAAATACTATTCCGCCTACGTCAGCGATATTTCTCCCAATCATGAGTGGCTTGCCTTCGCCGTGGACGATGTGGGTCGTCGATTTTATACCCTCTACTTTAAAAATTTGAAAACCCAAGAGATTCTCAAAGATAAAATTGTCGACGTCACAGGAAATTGGGTTTGGGCCACCGACTCTATAGGATTTTACTCCTACCAGCATCGGGAGACATTGCGCTCGGAGCGAATTTTTCGCTACGATCTCCAAAAAAAGAAATCGGTAGAGGTATTTTTCGAAAAGGACGAAACATTTAATGTGGGGATCAGCAAAACCCTGAATGGCCAGACGCTCATCATCGACACCGGAAGCACAGACAGTTCCGAAGTTCAAACGCTTCCCGCCCAGGATCCCGAAGGTCGCTTTAAAGTTTTTCTCAAGCGAGAAAAGAAACATGAGTACTCCGTTTTCGATGGCGGGGACGCTTTCTACATCCTCACCAATTGGAAAGCTAAGAACTTTCGCCTGATGAAGACACCCTACACAAATACGGCAAAGTCTCAATGGCGGGATGTTATCCCCCACCGCGAGACCGTATTTCTCGAGGGAATCGTGGTTTTTAAAAATTTTATCGCAGCCGCCGTGCGTACCAAAGGCTTAACGCAGATTGAGTTGCGCGATCGGAGAACAAAAAAACTTTCTCGTATCGCATTTCCCGATCCTGTGTACGATACCGGCATTGGAACCAACGAAGAGTACGAGGCAGAAGTTCTTCGCTATTACTACAACTCTATGGTTCAACCCGCCTCTATCTATGATTATAACGTCAAAACCGCAAAATCGAATTTAATCAAACAAAAGGATGTTCCATCTTATGTGGCATCTCAATACACTTCGGAACGAGTCTGGTCGAAGTCAAAAGACGGAGCCCGAGTCCCGATCTCTTTGGTTTACAAGATTGATAAATTTAAAAAAGGGCAAAACCCACTTTTTGTCTATGGTTATGGGTCCTACGGAATGTCCATGGATGCCAGTTATAACTCGAACATTATCAGTTTGCTGGATCGCGGATTTGTCTACGCCATCATTCATGTTCGTGGCGGGCAAGAGATGGGACGGGATTGGTTTGAAAACGGTCGCCTGATGAAAAAGAAAAACACATTTACTGATTTTATCTCGGCCACGGAACATTTGGTAAAAACAGGTTATGGCAAAGCAGGACATATTTACATGCAAGGCGGAAGCGCCGGGGGCCTGTTGATGGGAGCCGTTATGAATCTACGCCCTGATCTCTACCACGGAGTCCATGCGGCAGTTCCGTTCGTCGATGTCGTGACGACAATGTTGGACGACTCGATACCTCTGACCACGGCGGAGTATGAGCAGTGGGGAAATCCCAATGAGAAGAAGGCCTACAAGTATATAAAGTCTTACTCGCCCTACGATAACGTGACGGCAAAAAAGTATCCCCACGTTTTAATCACCACAGGATATCACGACTCTCAGGTTCAATACTGGGAACCACTGAAGTGGGCCGCAAAATTAAGAGATCACAACCAAGCTGATTCGCTCATTGTGATGAAGACCGAAATGGGGGCGGGCCACAGTGGTGTGACCGGAAGATTTTCCGCATTGAAAGAGCGCGCGGACCAGTACGGCTTTATTGTGTGGCTCGAAGAGAATAATAAAAACTAAAACGATTTTTGTAACTCTTTTTTAAGAATCTTTCCGCTATCCCCTTTCGGGAGTGCGGAAAGAAAGCGAAAATGCTTCGGCACTTTAAATTTCGCCAACCGCTCTCGGCAATAATCTGCGATCTGCTCAGGATGAAGTTCTTGGGAATTGACCACAAAGGCACAACCCACCTCTCCCCACTTTTCATCCCGAACTCCAATCACGGCGGCCTCGCGAATGGATGGATGTGATCGCAGCACGTGCTCCACTTCGGCGGGGTAAATATTTTCTCCCCCAGAAATATACATTTCCTTTTTGCGGCCCACCACATAGAAAAAACCATCTTGATCATGACGGACCAGATCGCCGGTGGAGAGCCACCCGTCTTTGATGGTTTCTGCCGTGGCCTGAGCGTTGTTCCAGTACCCCTGCATGATCATAGGCCCACGCAACAGAAGCTCGCCCACCTCTCCCGCTTTGGCCTCAGAGCCTTCGGGGGTGACCACTTTAGTTTGAATATAAAAATTCGGGAACCCAATAGATCCAATTTTTGTGAGAGCATGCTCCTCGTTGAGAGAAAAAACGTTAGGCCCAAATTCAGTCAAACCATATCCCTGGCGCACGGGGATGCCTTTTTGATGCCACTGCTGAATCAAAGGAATCGGCATTGGTTCGCCACCGACGATCGCGTAGCGAATCGACGATAAGTCGGCTTTTTCAAATTGCTTGGATTGGACCATCATATCTAAAGTTGTCGGAACCCCGAAAAACAAAGTGCATTTGTAAGACTGTAAAAGTTCAAGGATGAGATCAGAATCAAATCTCTTCAATAAAATGGTGTGGGCGCCTCGGTGAATGAATGGCGTCAAAAGCACATTCCATCCCCCCGTGTGAAAAAGCGGCGCAAAATTCACGGAAATATCATCCTGAGAAAGATTCAATCGCAATGTGGTGTTTACTGAATTCCAGAATAAGCCCTGATGAGTGAGCACGGCGCCCTTCGGAAATCCTGTCGTACCCGATGTGTATAAAATCATCGCCGGGTCCGCGAATTGGGCCGAAAACTCCACCATCTCTCCCCACTGAAGATCCGAAAACAAACCCCCGGCACCTAAAAGCTGAGCGATTTGCGCGGACGTATTTTTTTTCTGTTGAGAGAGTTGCACATACTCATCAGAGTGAACGAGCAACTTCGCACCACAATTATCCAGAATATAATCGATTTCCGGGGCACTTAAACGATGGTTGATCGGCACAAGGAGCGCCCCTAAGCGGCTCGTCGCAAAAAACAAAGCAACGCTTTCGAGCTCATTGGCCGAGAGTAAGGCGACGCGATCCCCTTTTTGAATCTTGTAGAATTGTTGCAACCGCAGAGCCACCGCATTGACGATTTTAAAAAACTCAGAATAGGTCCACTGGCGTCCGGTGTGACCATCGGTGAGCGCCGTCTTCCCCGGCATGTAGTGATTCCACTTGGACAGCCAATCAGCTTCGATGATCCCGTCGAAATTCACGTGTCGTAACCCCAAGTCAGAGCCACACTCGCCATACTCATCCCGCCCCCGGAACCGATCAAGACAACACTCTCGCCTTTTTTGAGTTTGTGAGCTTGGGCGGCATCGGCGATAGCCATAGGAATCGAGGCGCTTCCCGTGTACCCATACTTGTGCATGATATTGTGAGATTTCTCGCGAGGGACGTTCAATTTATCTAAAGTTTCGTAGATGCTCTGAATATTAAACTGAGTGAGGAAGTAGTGATCTACTTGTTGCGGTGTTTTATGAACACGGTCTAACACTTTGTGCGCCAGCACGGGCCAATGAATTCCATTGGTCTCAGGAGGTATGCGCTTTGGAAACGAAAGGAGTTGCTCTTTCTTTTCAACAACATCGTGGGTGATCGGCTTAGACGTTCCTCCGGCGTAAATTCCCATGTAGTCATGAAATTCTCCGTGAGTCGTCAGTTCGCTCGCATGGATCCCGACGTTGTCATCGTCTTGCGCCTGCACCACAACGGCTCCGGCACCATCTGCAAACAGTGTCGCGATCTTGTAATCATCAAAGTTAAGATACTTACTCATCCCGTAGGCGCCGACGACGAGAATATTCTCGTATTTGGAATCGGCCTTGATATATTTGGACGCCACATCGAGAGCCGTGACAAACCCTGCACAGGCGGAATTTAAGTCAAAAGTTCCAGACTGAGTGGCCCCGAGACGATATTGCACCACAGAGGCTGTCGATGGAGATAAGTAATCGGGAGTGTCCGTGGCTACAATAATGAGATCGAGATCTTTGGCGGTGATTTTGGCATTTTTTAAAGCCATCTCCGCTGCGGGCACAATCATGTCGCTCGTCGACTGATTTTCCGCCATCCAATGTCGCGAAAAAATATTGCGCGACGTCTGCAAAAAACTTCCCACGTCTTTTTTATAAAGATCGTTAAAAAAAGAGTTCTCTACTTTTTTTTCTGGAACATAAAGCCCCGTGCCTACTATTGATGCTTTTGCCATAAAATGCCCCCTTAGACTGCTGATGTAGCAAGAGTGCGGCGTTCAATCACGGGGGTATGCAGCGCACAAGAACGTAAATTTGTTGAAATCCTAACGCAATTCTATAGAGGTGAAGATCGAATTGGGGGGACACATGCTTAAATTTTCATTTGCCAATACACACGCCATCGTTACCGGAGGCGCATCAGGAATCGGTTTAGAGATCACTAAATCATTCTTACAAGCCGGGGCTCATGTCACGATTTGGGACTACTCGGCCGAAGCCCTCAAGATGGCCGAACAAGAACTTTCTCAGTTTTCTAAAAGTCTTAAAACGATGGCGGTGGATGTTTCCAGTTTCGAAAGTTGCCAGAAAGCAGCGGCGTCCAGTGCGCCTGTCGATGTGCTGATCAATAACGCTGGAATCACTCGCGACAAATCGTTTGCGAAAATGGGACCTAGCGAGTGGGATGCGGTGATCAACACCAACCTCTCCGGCCTTTTTTATGTCACAAAATCACTTCAAGAAAAATTCAACCCGAACTCCACCAATAAACGAATTATTAATATTTCCAGTGTTGTGGGACTTTACGGGAATTTTGGTCAAACCAACTATGCGGCCGCTAAGGCCGGAGTGATCGGTATGACTAAAACTTTGGCGAAAGAATTGGGTCGCAAAGGGTATACCGTAAATGCGGTGGCTCCGGGATTTATTTCAACGCCGATGACAGATAAAATGCCTCCGGAAGTTCTTAAACAGATCGTCGATCGAGTGCCTGTGGCCCGCATGGGTCGAACTGAAGACATCGCGAACGCGTGCCTGTTCCTCTCCAGCCCCGCTGCAAGTTACATCAATGGTGCAGTTCTTAGCGTGGATGGCGGAACCTCTCTATGATCATGATCAAACATTTGCTGCTCACTGGGATCCTTTTCGCATCGGGAGTGGCCGCGGCGACTCCTCCGATAGCCTCTCTTTCCGACTACAAAGGCTTCGTGAAGCTCAGTGAAGAAAAAGAATTTTATGTCAATTATATCAAAGCCAAAGAGGGGCAGCCCACCGTCATTCTAATGAATGGACTCACTTACTCTACACGTCAGTGGGACACCATGGTCGCCGCTCTCTTACAATACGGGGTGGGCGTTGTTCGTTTTGATTTCGATGGGATGGGTGAGACTCTTTTGAGATACGCTCCCGCCCTTCACCCTTTTCAGATCGAAGACCAGGCTAAAAATCTAAAACTCATGCTCACATCTATGGGTTTAAAAGGCCCTTACAACTTCGCAGGATTATCCTACGGCGGAGGAGCGCTGGCAAAATATACGGAACTCTATCCCGATGATGTCGGTCAAATGATCATGATGGCTCCCTTCACAGAGCCCCTGGCTGAGCAGGACGAGTTAATTTTAAAAAATGTGCAGTGGAACAAAATCATGTTCCCTTATAA
>JAIEOS010000069.1 GCA_019750295.1 Bdellovibrionales bacterium
GAACTGCTGCGTTATCTAACGCAGCAGTTCTCAAAAAGTATCGGCGCACCCGCCGGACACGGCCCTACTGAGGTCGGTATTTACGGTCTCGAGGCGACAGATGTGCGGCTTGGTTCTAAAATGAAATCTATGGCAACTGAGAAGAGACGAGCCCTAGTGCTCTCCGGTGGTGGTGCTCGCGGCGCTTATCAGGTGGGAGTGCTCAAGGGTATTTCCGAAATTTGTAAGACTCATCGTATTGATCCGGATTTTAAGATTTATTCGGGGATCAGTGCGGGATCCATCAATGCCGCGTATATGGCCACCTACGCCGACGATTTTCACTTCGGAGTTTCTCAGCTGGTGGAGATGTGGTCCAAAATCACTTCCGATCAGGTGTTTGCCTCCGATGTCATGCATATGGGGAAAATCGCGTTTCAGTGGATGGGCGAACTTTCGCTCGGCGCCCTCGTGGGCACGACTCTTGGCAAAGCGCTTCTCGACACCACTCCGCTCATCAAACTCATCAACGACAACTTAGATTTAGAAAGAATCGAAAAGCACGTGGACAGCGGAAAACTTTATGCTCTCGCCGTCACCTCCACCGATTACGGAACTTCCAATTCCGTGACCTTCGTGCAAGGCGATCCCACCATTAAGGATTGGAAACGCACTCGCCGACTTTCGAAAAAAACCAAACTCACCACTCAACACATCATGGGATCGTCGGCCATTCCGCTGTTGTTCCCGCCCGCAGCCGTGGGACAAAAATTTTTCGGCGATGGATGCGTTCGCAATAACTCGCCCTGCGCTCCAAGCATTTACCTCGGAGCCGACGCTCTCTTTGTCGTCGGTGTTCGCATGAGCAAAGAAACCAGTTACGATAAAGCCGCCGCTAAATCCACTCTCGCCCCCAGCGTGGCGCGAGTTCTCAATGTTCTTTTAAACGCGATTCTTTTGGATGGGATCGAATCCGACGTCGAGCACCTCCATCGCATGAATAAACTCTTGGATCACTTTCCCGGAGAGAATCAAGCCAACTACCGCAAAGTCGACGCACTCTTAACCTCTCCGAGCGGCGACATTGGCGAGCTCGCTATCGCAAAATCTAAGAATTTACCCACCACCGTTCGGTATCTTCTCAAGGGATTAGGTAAAATCGAGGACGCTGGAGAGTTGGTCAGCTACCTATTGTTTGATAAAGAATTCTGTGGTCAGTTGATCGAGATGGGTTGTCGCGACGCCCACGCTCAAGAAGCCCAGATCCTTCAATTCTTTAAAAATTAAATCACACCAAAGCCGCGCTTAGGTACACTCACGATGAGCAAACCATCTCGATACTCGCGCTTAAAGAGGTCTTTGTCAGCAGGACTACCGAGCTTAAACTCCTGGTGAATCGTCTGATAATTGTTAGTCGCTACCTTCTGACGTTGATCGTGGATCTCGTCTTCGAACTTACGTGCGCCCGTGACCATAATCTTATCGTCGAGAACTTTGACTTTAAAGTTTTTGAGTTCGGCCTCAGGCACAAAGATAGAGATCTGATAACCATCGGCCGTCTCCATCAATTCTGCACCCAGATCTTGAACTTTATAAAAAGGATCATCTCCGCGGTGATCAAACTTTTGCATCTTATCAATAAAAGTGGCATGTTTTTTTTCAATTTCGCCCTGGTACTTTATCTTTTGGTCTTCGATAGCCAGTTGGTATTTTAACTCGTTTTCGTTAAACGCTTTTTCAAAATGCCCCTTACGTCCCTCAATTTGACCGAGGTAAAAGTTTTTTTCTTTTTCCATCTCTGAACGATAATGCTCTCTTTGCTTTAAGCGTTGATCCTCAAATTGCAGCTTTTCGGCTTCGGCCGCGGTTCGCTGCTGATGACGAACATCTTCAACGGCAGCTTTCTTCTTTAAAACTTCTTCTCTATGTATTTGATCTAAAGAATCTTGTTCTTGGCGATAGGCTTCTCGGCGCAAATCTCTCTCGTCCGCAAACTGAGTTTTGTTTTGTTGCAACTTTTCGCGCTCTTGATCACTCATTTGGCGAGTTTGAGCGATGGCGCGAGTTTGGGATTCCGCGGCCTTCTGGTACTCTTTTTGAGCCTGGGCATTTTTATCTTCTAAAGCCTTTTGGAGGCGGTAGTTTTCGGCCTTTTCTTTTTCTGCGTTGGTTTTCCGTAAGTGATTGATCGCCGCGGCTTGTTTTTCTTTAAGACGAGAGAGCTCTTCATTATGCTCTGAGATGATCTGCGAACGCTCGGTTCGAGTTTTTTTTCGGAGATCGGCATTTACACTACTATTTTCGGCCGGCAAGGCGCTGGTGCGGCCCTCGGTTTTTTTCGCTTCCAAAACTCCTCCTGAGTCTGCCTTCATTTTAGCACGTCTCAGAGAGTCTTCGAAGATTTCAAAAATTTACTTGGAGAAAGGTCGTGTACAAAGGGGGCGGTAACCGTCGTTCCGCTTCCAGCACATCCAATGATCGACGATGGTGATCGTTTCGTACCATCCTAAAGTGTAGTACCCAACGTACTGCTTCGGGTCTAACGTCGAAAGAACCTCACGGGACTTTCCGGAGCGGGTGTCGGTGATTTTGAGCTGGAACACACGGTGCTCGGCCGAAACCACCGGGGAGACTAAAATAAAGGACACAAAAAGAAGGATCTTCACAAAAGATTTATCGGAAAAAGACCCGTCCAGCTTAAATTTTTGCCCAACGGAGTTTTGCCGACTTACTGCGAGGATTCTGAGTTTGCTCCTCCCAGCTGGGGCGGATGATCTCCTCCGAAATTTCCGAATACAGCCCCTCGCGGTATCCCAACTGGAAAGATTTCTTCACCCGTCGATCTTCCCCGGAATGGAAACTCAGAATCGCGACTTTACCCCCGCGTTTCAAAAATTGAGGCAAATCGTTGAGGAATTTTTCGAGAACCGCAAACTCTTGATTCACTTCAATCCGTAAAGCTTGGAAAACTCGGCGAATCGGCGTGTCCCCTTCTCGTTCTTGAATTTTAGAGGACAACTTTTTAAGGACGCCACGAACACATTCTGCCAAAGCAAATGTGGTTTTAGGTTGAGCTTGCGCGAGAGCCTGAGAGATTTTATCTGCGAAAGGCTCATCCGAATTCTGGCGAAGCATCTCTTCGATTTCATCACTGGAAAGAGACTCCAACATTTTCCACGCGGGCTCTCCCTGCTCCGGATTCATTCGCAGATCTAATGGACCGTCCACTTTAAACGAAAACCCACGTTGAGGCGTATCGATCTGCATCGAGGACAAACCGAGATCCGCCAAAACTAGATCCACCTTCGAAGCCCCTCGTTGCCGCAGAAAATTCCAGGTCTCCGAAAAATTAATCGGTCCCACCACCAACGTTTCATCCGCGATATTTTGCAGTCTCATTTTTTTCCGCAAACGCGCTTCGGTTTTAACCCGCTCAATGGGGTCTTGATCTAAGGCAATCAGAGTCCCGCCCGGGGATATCTTTTGTAACAGCTCCCAAGAATGGCCTCCATAACCCAAAGTCGCATCAAGTACGGTCTGCCCAGGTTGCGGGTTGAGAATATCCAGGATCTCCTGCATACAAATCGGGCGATGACTTCCTACGGGAGTTTCCCCGCGCAGCTTAATCTTCTCGATGTCAGATGCGTACTTTTCAGGATTGAGTTCTTTGTATTTTTCTTCAAATCGACGCGGATGAGTGCCCTTGTAACGAACACGTCGCTTCGGTTTTGTATCAGCAGAAGAGGCATCGGAACTCATGCCTCTTTTTTGCACTATTTACTAATGTTTGTCGCTGGTTTTATTGAGAATGCTATTATCTACAATCTTGAAATAAGCTCGAATGAGCAAAGTCGTATCACGCTGGCTGAGGCCACCGAGATATTCCTTTTTTTCTTCAAAAGATTTCAATTTAATGAAACCGTAAAGTAATTCTTGAATCAGCTTTAATTTATCTACTGTATTTTCTTCAAGCGAAGGATCGTCGTCTTTAATTGCACGGACGATATCCGCTCTATCAAAAAGAATATGGAACCCTTTCGTTGACTGATAAACGAGTTGGTCCATGACTTCCAAACAGTCGTAAGTTAAATCTGTCACTGCGCCTCCTTGCGTGATAGATCTGATGTTGTCCCCGGTTTTTGATCAATTTCTTTGAGCTTTCCCCGACTCAACACGATGGTCGCCACCATGCAACCATATGAATTCATTTTGAATGACTGTCCCTGTAATTCAAGCAAAACTGTAGAGCATTGACATCTTCTGTCAAGATGCTAGTCTTTTCAAGGGAGCACTCCACACGTGAAAAAAAAGAAAACGAAAACGGCGACAACTTCTTATGACGAAAAAATCATCATCGATGAAAAGAATGGTCTAGTCTTCGACTCCGAAGACGATGTTCTTAAATACTTTGAAAAAGACATCAGCGCTTTAGAGAAACAATATCTCTCCTTGCGCCCTAAAGATGATTACACGGATGAAGAGTCCGCTAAGCTCGAGAAATACCTGGACCAAACTCTAGATAACCCGGATGAGATCTGGGTGGATAGCAAGACGATTAAAAACCGAACTGTGCATCTCTATCTCAAATTGATCGAGGCCCCTAAAAAAGATTTTTATTATGTTGCGATTGTCTTTGCCGCCGAAGACGTGCCGACATTTATATTCCTTCATTTCCCGACAAAGCACCTCGAAATCTTGGAAAAATACCGCCGCGGCGAACTCTTCTATGATCGCATCATGAGCGAAGTGGAACAGGGCTGCGTGGAGGGTGATGCTTTAAGTGAGGGCGATGAGCTCGCAATTGGTCTTTACAAAGCCATGCTTGTCATTCGTTCCGAGGACGATGTCGCGCAGACCGAGTTTCAAACTTACTCCGAACTGCGCGAAGAAACGATCGAAGAGCCCGACGAAATCTGGCGCAATAACGATCTTGCTGGGAACACTTTGGTCAACTTTATTAAAGACTTTTCCATTTCTGGAGAGCAAATGTATTACGTCGTCGTGACTTTGGAGGATTCAAATTCCAATAGCCACGCTCTGCTCTTCTCTTTCCCGACTCATGACGAGAGTTTAGTGGAACGCTACCGCCACGGCGAAAACATGCAGGCCGAAGAAGTTGTCCAGGAATCAAGCCATTAAGACTTCAAATGCAATGGGGACGGCATCAGAGGATCGTGAGATCCTCTTTTTTTACGGAAGTCTATTCCGAATGATATTTAGAGCTTCAGCCTCTACCCGATCTTGTCGACCACTAAACTGAGCACAGAATCCCAATAAAGACAGCCGCACTTGTGCCGAGATCTCTCCAGGAAATGGAAGTTCAAAGACATTGTGAGTCTTTTCGACGTAGCCCGGAATAGCCAGTCGAAGGATCGGTAGCTTCTCGTGGGTTTCGGTGAGGATAAAATTGTTGGAAAGCACAAGGAGAGCTGGAGTTTTTAGACGTATCGATGCGATCGCTGCATGAGTATAGAAAATTTGAGGGTCGATCTGTTCGATTCGACGACGGATCACCGAAACTTCCTCGCGAGTGAGTTGGCCGGATTCTAATTTCTTCAGCGCACGGGTGTATTGTTTGAACGTAGAACAACGCAGAGTCGACGTGTTCACACTGAGAGCGGTGATCTCTATCGCCTTCGCCTGAAAACCGAAAATGACAAAACAAAATCCAAGAATGAGAGACTGCAACGACTTCATAAATACCCCTTTTGTAGGACCATTAACGAGGAACAAAAAAATTTACGAGCGCTATAAAGGAGTGTGAAGTATTTCTAGAGTGGAAATTAAAAAGGCATTGCCAGATTCGACAATGCCTCTACAAATATGGTGATCTCACCGATTTGATTTGAGATTAGTTTTTGCGACGGACGAGAACACCGGAAAGTTCTTCCAGTAAAAACTGAAAGCGAGCATTCAGATCATTCATTTGGTCGATATTAAAACGCAATTGCTCGAGCACGTCGACGTTTTGTGTGGTCGCAGGGACAGACTTCGATGTGGGACCCCAAACTTCGAAGGGAGTTTCCGTCTCGTTGAAACGTGTCTGCTTTAATTCACCAAAATTGTGCTCAGTCTTTTGAATCAATCCCATATTTCCCTCTCGACCTGTCTAGGTTAAGATTAGGTCAGTTTTCTGTTCAACTTAAATTAACTTAAATCCTAAAAATCCTTATTTTATGAAGTCTTTTCAGTACTCGCATTTCAATGCGTCAAGCTCCAGAGCTCCGATTTTGCGGCGATCATGATGGTCGCCAAAACCAAGGCTTACGGCCATCGCCGTGTATTCGTTGGATTCTATATGTGCCAATCCCAGCACATGCCCTAATTCATGCACTAACAAGGCCACAACATCGAGCTGGTTCACTTCCACGAGGTTTGCGGCGGAAAGGGGTTTTTCGCCGTTTAAACGAATATCCGCATCATAAATATGTGTTCCGCGCCAAATAAGTAAAGTTTCGGCTTGCTCGCTGGAATCGCGATCCCAATTTTGGGTCACACTGATGACGTTTCTGCGATCCTCGGCAAGGCCGATGGATTCCGCGAGAGCCCCGCCAAAAACAAAGGCGCTTTGACCGTTCAGTTGTAAACGCAGCCCGTCGTTCCAGATCTCAATCGCTTTAGTCACGGCCATCACTTGATCCTCGGACATCGATGCATCTGCATAAAGTGTCACTGGAAGAGTGGCCCAAGAAACCCTTTGCTTATAACCATTTTGCTGAAAATAGCAGGCCTCTTCGGGCTGCGGCGGTTTCCCGTCCTTTGCGCATCCCTGGAGAAGACCGAAGCTAACGAATAGAGTGGTGATAAAAATTCGTGTGAACATACACAGATATCCTTCGCAAGAATAGAGCCGCAAAGGCCTCCCATAAACTATCGAAATTATTAGATTTTTTAATCAGCAGTTCTGATGCCCGTAAAGCGAAGATGTCTAAGGTTTACGAGCGACCCACATTGAGACAGGCTATTTTTCGACTCAAGGCCCCGTAACCCACGAGAATTCTTCAACTTCCAAAACTGACCAATCCGTGGCCACTGTAACACCCAAAACGACCCAAAAATGTCAAAAAGGTTCCCAAAAAGGTTCCAGCTCCCTGCGTGCACTTTTTTAAACATAATGTTTAAAAAAGTGCACGCAGGGAGCTGGAACCATTTTGTTTTACCGGGGGATGGGGGTCATACACAAAATTCGA
>JAIEOS010000070.1 GCA_019750295.1 Bdellovibrionales bacterium
CGCAGGCATTGGCCTATGGTTTTAAAGGCGAATTGATCCAGCGGGATCCTTTTTTAATGATTCAGTCCATGGACACGGTTCTCTGCGCTTCGGGCACGGCCACATTGATGGTGGGAATTTGCCGTAAACCCATGGTGATTATGTACAAAATGAATGCCTTCACGGCCTTTTTTGCCAAAAGATTAGTGAAGCACATTCCTTACTTTGGAATGGTCAATTTGATTCTTAATGAGGAAGCTGTTCCCGAAAGATTCCAAGAGAAAGCTTCTGTCGAAGAAATGACCCAGCTCCTTTTAAATATTATCCACAATGTGAATGATCAACGGACCACAATCTTGCAGAAATTAGACGTGCTCAAAGAGAAATTAGGCGGAAACAGCGTCAGCGATTTGGATGGACGTCCCATGGGCGGAAACAGCGGTGGCGATGGGATTAAAAATTTAGCGAACGCTATCGAAAAGTTTATATTAAAAAAATGATAATACTCAGAGTTCTTTTATTATGGCCTTTTGGAATGATTTTCGCGGCGATCGTCACCGTGCGCAACTTTCTTTTTGATCGCGAAATCTTTAAGGCGAAAAAGTTTCCTGTCAAAGTGATTTCTGTGGGAAATCTTTCGATGGGCGGGACCGGTAAAACTCCAATGACGGCCAACATCGTCGAGAATTTAGTCAAATCTTTCAATAAAAAAGTTTGCGTCGTTAGCCGTGGTTATCGAGGAACTTATACAGCTCCGTCGGAGAAAGTGGATCTTTTAAAAAGTGATGCGGCGACTTTTTACGGAGACGAACCCACTTGGTTTGCAAGGCGTCTCAATATCCCGGTCTTCGTTGGTCGAAATCGAGCCGCGGCGGTGGCGCATGCATTACGAGATATCGAAGATTTAGAAGTGGTCGTGGCCGACGATGGATTTCAGCATCGTTGGCTTCAGCGCGATATTGATATCGTGCTCATTGATGTCACGGGCAAAAACGCTTTCCCGATCCCGGTGGGGCGCTTCCGCGAGCCGATGTCTTCTCTTAAGCGCGCTCAGTTTGTGATTGTCTCTAAATCCAACCTTGTTCCTCCCGAGGACAAGCAAGACTGGTTGGATAAGATCGCGAAGCAGGGATTTACCGTGGAAAAGGGTAATTTGTTTTTTCTGAATTATATCATCGGCGAGCCCTATCCGTTAAAAAATCCACAGCAGCGTTCCATCTGGAATGACATTCGAGGCACCACAGCATTGGCCTCATCGATCGCTCGTCCAGATATCTTTAAGAACATGGTAGAGATGCGCTCTCCGATTCGGGAGCAGTATGTTTTTTCGGATCATTATATTTGGACTCAAAAAGATTTAGAAAAAATTAAAGAGGATATGAAGAAGAAAAATCTCAAATTCCTTCTGATTACCGAAAAGGATGAAGTCAAAATTCGCCACTTGGATCATAACGACATGAACATCTACGTGGCTCCGCTCGCTGTAGAGCTCACTCCCAAGCCCGAGATTTTCTATGCAAAATTGGCAGAGTAAACTTCTTCTTGGGTTTTGTTACATAATATTTATTCTTCCGTACTGGATGAAAAATGCTTTAGCATGGGGAATCGCCATTTTGTGGTTTGATATTTTACGCATCCGGCGAAAAGTGGCTCTCGAAAACCTCAAAATTGCTTTTCCCGAGATGACTCGAGCTCAGCAAATAAAAACCGCGCGATTGTCCTTGCTGAATATGGGTCAAACTCTCGTCGAGTTTACGACTCTGGCTTTCGGCAGCGCCGAAGACTTACAAAAAACGACAAAGATCATTGGGGAAGAAAACGTCAGGGAGGCTTTGGCGCAAAACAAAGGGGCATTACTCCTCGGTCTGCATCTCGCCAATGGAGATTATGGAATCTCGGCCTTTGCTCAGCGGGGTTTCCCGGCCTACGTGATTTCGAAACGATTCACCGCAAAGTGGTTAGATAAGTTGTGGTTTGATGTTCGCGGGCGCCATGGGACAAAATTCATTCTTCCTCGCAACAGTTCCTACGATATTTTGAAGGCACTAAAGTCCAACGGTGCGGTTATTTTTGTTCTTGACCAGTATTTGGGTCCTCCGATTGGAACGAAAACGACGTTTTTCGGGAAAGAGACCGGCACGGGAATGGGTCTAGCTCTGTTTGCGCATAAAACTCAAGCACCGGTGATCCCTTGTTACGCCGTTCGTAAGCCTCACAGTCACTTTGAAGTGCATTTTGAAAAACCTATACCTTTTGAGGACCTTGGCGATAAAAATGCGACTTTGCAGTTTATGACTCAGAAATATACTGATAAAATTCAAGACATCGTTACTCAGTATCCTGAACAATGGATGTGGATACATCGACGATGGAAGAAGTTTCAATGATGGAAAATGGTAAGAATCCAGTAGTATTGATTGCACCTGCATTGGCCGCTTTTTTGAGTTTATCTCTCACGATCTCCTGTGCGAGTTTGTACAATGATTATGATAAAAAGGTTATGGATACCAAAGACTTCGACGATAAGGTTAAAGTTACGGAAATTCCAGCCACTGTCGAGCCCACAACACCACCGACTCCAGCAGAGCCGACGACACGACCCGTAGTCAAAAAAGGCAAGACCGCAAAATCACCCGCGACACCTCCTCAGACGGGGAAGTCGGCGGCCAAGGTCGTGCCGACTCCGGTGGAGAGCACAAAACATCTTCCAGAGCTTGAAGATAGCGAAGGTTTTATCGGTCGACGTCCCGAAGTGAATCCATTTCGTGTCGGAGAAAAAGTCACCTATTCGGTCTCTTACTTTGCGGTCGAGGCGGGAACGATGTCGATGGAGATCAAATCCATGGTCGAGGTGAACGGTAAAAAAGCCTACGCCATTCACTATTCTGGAAAATCGAGTAGCGTTTTTGATATGTTTTATGCGGTCGATGATTCGGCGATCACTTATCTCGATGTCGAGACTTTAGTTCCTACGAGCTATTCTCTGCACGTCAAAGAGTCCAAACAGGTGCGAGAGGTTCGTTCTTATTTTAATCTTCAAGAGATGAAGGCGTATATGTTAGACAAGCGCCAAAAGAAAGGGAAAGAGCTTGAAGTTAAGGATTACAGTTGGGAAATTCCAGCCTATTCCCAAAACGTCTTTTCCGTAGCGTTTTATATGCGAACTTTTACCTTTAAAGTTGGGAAAGAGCTTCAAGTGCGTGTCGCACACGAAGGTAAGAATATTTTAATGAAGGCCAAAGTCCTTCGCGAGGAAAAACTAAAAACTCCGGCTGGAACTTTTGACACATGGGTGATTCAACCTCAGTTTGAGATGGAAGGCGCATTTAAACCGAGTGGGAATAATTTTATTTGGCTAACCAAAGACGATCGTAAACGAATCGTGCGCATTGAATCCAAGATTAAGATCGGAACTATTGTGGTGGGTGTTCAAACTATCCAATGATTTTATATATTCAGACCGCTTTTCTTGGCGATTTATTGTTAAGTATTCCTACTCTCAAGCGTTTACGTCAACTTTACCCTCATCAGACAATTCATCTGATTTGTCGTAAAGAGCTCGCCAGTTTTTTTCTAGAAAACAAATTGGTTGATGTCGCTTATGTTAATTACAAAGGAAGAAAGCCGACATGGGGTGAGCTCGCTCCTGAACTCTCGGGAAAAGTTTTTGACCTTTTGGTTTGTCCCCATGAATCTTTGAGATCCCAATATATTTCTTGGCGGGTCAATGCTCGTTATAAAATTGGTTTTAAAAAGATGGGGAATGGTTGGGTTTTTGACCGTCGCGAAAAGCGGCCCATGCAGTGGCCGGAGGCCATTCGTCAATTAACTCTGTTGGCAGAATTAGATGCCGATCTCAGTCTAAAGCTTAGAGCCATTCAGGATCTTCGTTCGCCCCTGAGTCAGATTCCGGATTGGAGTTCGATGGCTTTGCCCGAACTCGAAAAAACATCTCATGAATTTCGCAAAGAGATGTCTCTCAAGTGGTCAGTTCCCGCAGAAGTCGAATATATTTGTTTGGCGCCTGGAAGTGTTTGGGCCACTAAAAAATGGGGAGATTCCCAATATCAGGAATTGGCGGAGAGGCTCGTGACTCAGGGGAAATATGTTCTTCTCCTTGGTAGCGGAGCGGAGAGAGAGTTGGGTGAGCTGGTTAAAAATAATTCTCCTCGAGTTTTTAATCTTTGCGGGAAAACAACTTTATCCGAAATGGCGCGAATTCTCGCTTTAAGTAAAGTCTTAGTTTGTAACGATAGCGGCGCCATGCACATGGCCGCAGTGGTCAATTTGCCCACGGTGGCTATGTTTGGTCCTACCGTGCAGAGCTTTGGATATCAACCGTGGAATCCTAAAGCGGTTGTCGTCGAAGACACCCAACTAGAGTGTCGACCTTGCTCGGCTCACGGCACCGATGTCTGTCCGATTAAAACCCATGTTTGCATGAAGAACCTCTCTGTCGATCGAGTCATGGGCGAAGTCTTAAAGTTTCCTTAAGGGCTGTAATATCATCCTGAGCTGTATTGTCATCCTGAGCGGAGCGAGGGATCTCGCAAGATCCTTCTCTCCGCTCAGGGTGACACAGGGGAATTACTTCTTGGAGTAGTCTTTGGGAACGATGTTAAACTTTTTAATCTTTCTTAAGAGAGTATTCTTGGGAATGTTGGCGTTGGCTACAGTTTGGTTGATTCTTCCGTTATTGGCTTTCAACGCGTTGATGATAAATTCTTTTTCCGCTTCTTCCTTAAATTTCTCGAAGTTCAATTCATTGCCTGACGAAAACGATCCTGCTGAGGGTTGAAGATTTTGAATGGAATCCGGGAGATGCTCCTTCTTAATCACAGTCGGAGAATACATGACCAAGCCACGTTCAATGGTGTTTTCGAGTTCGCGAATATTGCCGGGCCAGTTGTAAGTTTTAAATAGCGCCAAAACTTCATCCGTCACGGTTGGAACCGGCTTTTGATACTTTTCACTGAATTTCTGTATAAAATAATGAGTGAGGTTTTCGATGTCTTCGACGCGTTCTCGAAGTGGAGGAAGGAAGATCGGC
>JAIEOS010000071.1 GCA_019750295.1 Bdellovibrionales bacterium
GAGCTGAAAAGGACGGGTTTAAAAAGCATCGAAGGTCAACTTTACGTCGATGATTATCTGTATGAGCAAAATCGGTACTCAGAGGGTCGTCAAGACACTCGCGTCGATCGAGCCTACGATGCACCGATCGGGGCTTTGTCGTTCAACTGGAATTCGGTCAATGTCTACGTGCGACCCGGCGAGGGAGTGCCAAATCTTTTTGCCGACCCCGAGAACGATTACGTTCAAGTGGTCAATAAAGCCAAAATGGGTGGAAAGACCAATTTGAGTGTGGAACGAAAAACTCAAGGGGGGAAAGATGTCATCTCCGTCCATGGAACCATGGCTCCCAAAGATTCAGAGCAAGTGGTTTACAAAAGTGTGACTCAGCCTGAATACTGGGCTGGATCCAACTTTAAGTCTTTCCTCAATCAACAAGGTATTTCCTATAGCGGCGATGTGAAGAAGAAGAAAACTCCAATCACTGCGGAAGTCTTGGTCTCATTTAAGAGCAAGCCGCTTCGTGAGATCATCGCGGATATGAACAAATTCTCAAATAACTATGTGGCCGAAATGCTGACGATCGCAATGGCCGAAGATCGTCCAGCGACCTTAAATAAAGGACTGGAAAAAATTCATAAATGGCTGTTGAAGATGGGTTGGGTTTCTAAAAACTTTGTTTTTGTAAATCCGGCAGGATTTTCTAATCAGAATCAGATTCGACCTCAGGATTTGGGTGAACTCTTAGTTCGTCTTCAGAAAAAGTTTGCGTCGTCTCCCGAATTTTTAGCGTCCTTGCCGATCTCGGGAGTGGATGGAACTCTCAAGCGACGCCTTCAGGATATGAAGCTTCGCGTTCGAGCCAAAACAGGACTTCTTAATGGGAAAATTGGGCTTGCCGGTTATGCGGAAAAAGAAGATAAGATTTATACATTTGTATTTATCTTTAACGGGCCCACAAGCCAAGAGGCCGAAGCCAAGACGTTATTCGATAATCTCTTAAGAAAATTATGATCGAGGTTTTATGCAGTTTTTGAAAATGGGGGGAGTAGTTCTACTCCTCTGGGCCGTCGCATGTTCGCAAGTCGCCTGTTCACAAATAGAAAAGCAGGAACAGATTCCCGAGGCTCCCGTCCCCAAGGCTAAAAAAATACATCATACTTTTAAAGAACACGGTGATCTTCGAGAGGATCCGTACTTCTGGATGAAAAATAGGGAATCTAAAGAGGTCCTTAAATACATCGAGGAGGAGAATAATTACTCACGATCCATTTTGGAAAAGTCGAAGTATATTCAGAGCGAAGTCGCTCAAGAAATTAGAAATCGTACTGTAGAAAACGACACTTCAGTGCCTTACAAAGAGGGCCAATACTACTATTACACGCGCCTCGAGAAGGGAAAGCAGTACCCCATCTATTGCCGAAAAAAGGGAACGTTAACCGCAGAAGAAGAGATTTATCTCGATGTCAATTCGCTGGCCGCAGGAAAAAAATTTTTTTCGCTGGTTCACTTAGGTGTTTCGCCGAATGGCGAAACACTGGCCTTTGCCACGGATGAGGCAGGTCGGCGTTTCTATACTTTAAAATTTAAAAATCTTAAGACTGGAGAAATGCTCAAAGACCAAATCAAAAACGTGTCGGAGCAGTGGGAGTGGGCGAACGATAATAAGACCGGTTTTTATATTCAGCAAAATCCGACGACCCTTCGATCCGAGAAAGTATATAGATATTCTCTCACCCAGGGAAAATCGACCCCGGTTTATCACGAAAAGGACGAAACCTTTGAGATGACTCTAGAAAAATCGTTGAATCATAAGACGATCTTTATCCATGGCGGAAATTACGACGAGACAGAATCCCAGTACGTGTTTGCCGATAAGCCCGGCGCCCATTTTAAAACCTTCCACAAGCGAGAAAATTTTCATGATTACCAAGTCACTGATGGCGGCGATGGTTTTTATATTCTCACGAATTGGAAAGCGAAAAACTTTCGCATTATGGTCTCAAAGACCGCGGCTACGCCGAAAAATGAATGGCGAGAAGTGATTCCCCATCGCAGTGACGTTTATATTGAGTCCCTGTGGGCCCATAAAGATTATCTCGTGCTTTCTGTGCGCTATCGAGGACTGCTGACTTTCGAAGTCTATAATAAAAAGACGAAGAAAAATTTTCGATTTGAACATAAACCCATCGGCGCGTTTACGGTGCTGGTGGATCCTGTGACGGAGTTTGATTCCAGAGAGGTTCGCTTTGTGGCCTCCTCTCTGATTCAACCGGAAGCGACCAGCGAATTTAATGTGGATTCTCAAACCGTTAAACTGCTTAAAAAAGACGAGATCCCCAATTACGAACCTGAACTTTACGCCACCGAAAGACTCTGGGCCAAGGCTTCCGATGGTACACCGATACCGGTGACTGTTTCGTATAGGAAATCTCATTTTAGAAGCGGAACGAATCCGTTATATGTTTATGCTTACGGGTCCTACGGATTATCGAGCGACCCCGAATTTTTGATTCCCGAGGTGAGCCTCCTCGATCGAGGCTTTGTGTACGCGATCGCTCATGTCCGTGGAGGAATGGAGATGGGTAGGGATTGGTACGACAACGGTCGCATGATGAAAAAGAAAAATACATTTACAGATTTCGTCGAGGCGACGGAACATTTGGTTCGCGCCGGTTACGGACGAGCAGGGCATGTGTATATGGAAGGCCGTAGTGCGGGAGGCCTTTTGGTGGGTGCCGTTCTCAATCTGCGCCCGGACCTCTATCATGGAGCTCATGCGGGGGTCCCATTTGTCGACGTGGTCACTACCATGCTCGATAGCACCATTCCGCTCACCACCAATGAGTATGATCAATGGGGAAACCCCCAGCACAAGCGTGAGTACGACTACATGAAATCTTATTCTCCTTACGACAACATAAAAACCCAAGCGTATCCTCATGTTTTGATCACTACGGGATTTAATGATCCCCAGGTTCAATACTTTGAGCCGCTCAAGTATGCGGCCAAACTTCGTGAGAACAATACTCAGCGAACATCGATCCTGCTTAAGACGGACATGGACGTGGGGCACTTCGGTTTAACCGGAAGATATGACGTCATGAATGATCAAGCGTTGGAGTTGGGTTATTTTATTTGGCTCGAGGAGCAAAATTCAAAATAACAGGACTTAGAATAATGTCCCTTGGATGGCCGAGCGCTCGATTTTATGGACTTTGTTAAGATAAAACCTTTTGGGAATAGGGCTATCATCGAGCGCCACGAGAAAGTCGCCGTCAGGATTACGGACCAGTCCCAAAGGTTTAATGTCGCGCTCTCGTCCAGGAACATTTCCACTTTTATAAGTGAGTTTCACATCTCTTTTGTGTTTAATGGCCTCGATCAGAATAAGAAAGTTTTGCGAACTGTTCGCTAAATCATCCATAGAATACGACTTCCAATACAATGCTCCATCTTGAAGTTTAAAGACCTCGTCCAGAGACTGAGCGTTGGACTTTTTAAAGCAAAGCAGGGCTAACTCCAAACAGGCTTGGGCATCGTCATGAGCCCGGTGAGCCTGTCCTTTGTGCAAGCCTAAGCTCGTCACTAAAGTTTGCAGACGATGATTAGGTACATCCTTAATCACATTGCGGGAGAGTCGACTACTGCAAATGACCGGGAGTGAGGGGAGGGTGAGGCCGTGATCTTCCATCGCCACCGATAAAAACCCGAGATCAAAGGGCGCATGATGGGCGATCAGAGTTCCGCCTTGTATGAATTTATGAAACTGAGGAATGACCTGATTCATTGGGGGTGCGCTCGCCAGCATCTCATTGGTGATCCCATGGATTTTGATCACTTCCTGAGACATCGGTTCTTTGGTTTTCACTAGGCTTTGAAACGTGTCGATGATTTTACCGTTTTGATACTTTACGGCTCCGATTTCGCACACTTCAGACTCTAAAGGGTACTTCCCAGAAGTTTCGGTATCAAAACCAATAAACACAGTATCATGAAAAAGATCAGGATTAGACATTGGGATATTTTTAGCACAGAATAAGAATGACGTGAAGATAATTAGCACCCTTCTTATTTCCCTTCTAATGGCGACCGAAATCGCACCACTCGCGACGGATGTAAACCCGTTGCAAGTGGTGGGACATAAATTAGACAAATCGTCGGTGGGGCCAGGAAAAGAAGTCACGGTGGTTTTGGATTTGAGGCTCTTGGCCGGATTTCACGCCTATTCTGATAAATTCAAAGTTTTTTCCCTGCTCCCTGATGGAGCACGGATTAAAGACGTGGTGGTGAGTCCTGTCGTTCAGTTTGTTGATTTTTCGGGAAAGAATCATCAAGGAATAGAGGGCGACTCCAGTGTGACCTTTAAAGTGGATCTTCCGCAAGATTCCTCAACCATCGACAAACTTCAGTATGAGATCAGTTATATTGCTTGCACCCCCAAATTCTGTTTGCCTCAAAAAGAAGTCATGACAATGATCCCGATTTCCGACGGGAAGCCGTCCCTCGGCGCTCGCTTGCGGGAAAAGATGAGTGGTGCGATTCATTTGGAATCAGATCTCGAAGCGCAATTGAGCGCAAACCTCGCCGT
>JAIEOS010000072.1 GCA_019750295.1 Bdellovibrionales bacterium
TCTTGATGAAGATAAAACTTCGACTGCGCTGAAGCCGCTCTCCACCCCAGATCGGTGTCCTCAAAGCCATAAAAGCAGTAGGTTTTTCGAAACCAACCGAGCTCTTTAAAATGACTTTTACGAATCGACAGAGCATAGGTGCAGGCGTATTTCCAATACTGCGGAATGCGACCCCACCCGATTTTATCAGCCTCCTCATAAAATCGATGCCAATAACCTCCTTCGGGAATGAACGTATCCTTTGTCGTTAATTGGCCATACTCGGCACCGACGGAATCCACTTTTTTATGAAGATACTCCCTTCGCCATTGCACGATATCCCACTGCTGGTGGAAGGATAAAGTCTTCTCAAGAAAATGAGGCGGAACAAGAATATCGGAATCGAGAAAACTTAAAATCTCTCCTCGCGCCCATTTCACCCCCAGATTTCGCGCTAATCCGGCCCTAAACTGACTGTCTCCCATTTTCCGCGGCTTGAGGCGCGGAAAATACAAGTAAATAAAATCGAGGGATTGATCTTTTGCAAACTCAAGAATTTTTTCCCCGGTGTTATCCGTGCTACCATCATCGACCACCACAATTTGAAACTGATGGGCCGAAAAATTCTGTTGGGAGAGATGTCGTAGTGTATTTAGAATATATTCGGGGTTATTAAATACGGGGATGACTACGGAAATCCAAGGCCGTGGATTCAAACAGCGATCAAACACGGGTTGAATCTCAGATTCCAAGGGCATTTGAGGCACGATGCGAGGCTCATAAACATCAATTCCTAAGGGACTTTTAAAGGCGAGATCTCTTTGATCCTTGCGGAGGGCTTCTCCAAAACTAAAAATCTGGGAGGCGGAAAATTTATTTTTTGATCGATATGGAAAATAAAAATGAAGACACTCATCAAATTCTCGAGGAATTTGATCCATCTGGTAAAAAACGGGATTATTTTTTAATCCGATGACGGTCATATGAAACAAAGGATCTTTTTTTTGCCAAGCTCGAATCAGAGAAAAATCAGGGGGCACTCTATCCAGGAGAAGATTTAGCGATACTCGCTCGGGATTTATCCAATCTCCCATAGGTCCTGCCATCACACGATGCCAGCGAGACGCGGCCACTTGCACAATCGGCCTAAGTTGGTGTTGATGTAGAGTAGAAACGAAGTGAGGGAAGTCCGGATGAAGCAGACTCGTTTCTGGCAGCTGCACGGCCGAATACTCTCCACTTCGAGCCTTGTGCAAAGCGCGCTGAAAGTCGGCCGCCGTGAGAGACTGAGATCTCTTTAGGCCCGACACCATCGTCCACTCCTCTTGAAGTGGTAGCGCTTGATCGCTCACCGGCAACAGATAGAAGCGACCTTTTCGGAATGGATTTTTAGCGGTCCACGTTGACACTCTGTCTCACTCTGATTAATTAGTCCTATGATCTCGATTATCGTCCCCACTTTGAATAGACCCTATTCCCTTGTCAAGACGTTGGACTCTATTTTTGCGCAACAATTTCCGCAAAATGAAATCGAAATCTTGGTGGTGTTCAATTTCCCACCTCAAATCTCCCCTGCTTTCTTTCAACCACTTCATAGCGCTCCCTTACGAATACTGACCGCGGCGGAACCCGGCGTTAACAATGCTCGAAATATGGGGATTCTCGAGGCCCGTGGGGATATTCTTTTGTTCGTGGATGACGATGTGGTTCTCGATGATCCTTTGTATTTAAAAAAGCTTAAAGATCTTCACACTCAGTTTCCCGAACAAATGTCCATCGGTGGCCCTTACGCTCTCCCGCTAAAAGCCAAGGGATTTTGGCAAAAGGTCTATCACCACATTTCCGACCACTGGATGAATTCTCAAAAATTAAAAAATGATTTTTCAAAAGCACTGCTCGGCGGAAATGCATCCTATAAAAAAAATGTTTTCTCTAGAGGACTGCGGTTTCCTTCGCACATCGTGTATGGCGGCAGCGAAACTCCGTTCAATCGCGACGTGTTCCAAACTTTTGGCCCGCATCTTTTCCGCCCAGATCTCGCGGTCGCGCACGATGACAACCTCGGGCTCTTTCGCTTTGTGCGAAAAGCCTACCTTCAAGGACGAGGGGCAGCGTTTTTGTTTGCGTCGGACGGAGTCTCGCCCCAAGCGACAGGGACTCTACCCCATTCGACCTGGCCTTATCAGATCTACGATTTTGTATTTACTGTTGGCTTTAGATCCGCTGTGGATCGACGGCGTTTGCTGCCCACTGCACTGAAAGAAGCGGGGTTCCGAATCTCATCTCTTTGGAGATCTTTCAGCGAAGATACATCGGCTTGCCTTCGCCGAGCGAAGGAGCGGTTGTGACACCCGCTTTAAGGTTTGCTCATTTTAATTCTTGCGAAAACTCCTGCAGCTATTGTCCTGCGACTAACTCCAAGTCCTCGCAAGTCATAAAAAAAATTCCCAGGGGTGCAGTTGTGTTTCCTTGCAACAGCATTTATCGCGAAGACTTTATTCAGAGGCTCTGTCATCGCACCGAAAAAGACACTATCGAAATTTCTGCCGCGGAGTTGGCGCTACCAAGATATAAATCTCGGTTGCAATCTCTCCGTGCTTTAGCTTTACCGATGATCGCGATTATCGATCATGTCAGACAGGATTGGACCACTCCATTAAAAGCCTGGGATTCATTGATTGTGGAGTATCGTATTATTCCCAGCCGGATGTACACCAGCGAGGACTTTCTAACCTCCCTTCCTCCGTTTGTTCTCAGAAAACTCAAGTGGGCCCTTCCCGCTCCCGTGGATTCCAATCTTCAGACTATCAATGACATTCAAAAAAGTTTTTCTGAACCAGCATTATGGAATCATCAGTGGAGTAGAACCCTTTGGAATCTGACTTGGGATCCCTCGTCCTCAAACGGAGAAACTGTGGGAAAACTTTTTTACATTCTCGAATCTCAACAGAAACCAGGTTGGCCCATGCTTTTAGGACAAAGCTCCGCCGAATATGTGGGAGTTCTGAATCCCCGTACTCCAGTCCCGCACATTGAAAGCGCGCTTTCCGAAGTCGATATTGTTTTCTATCAGCAACCGGCCATGTTTCAACAGCATCAACTTTTGCCCCTGCATGATTTTGCAATCCACAAACAGATTTGGAATATTTATTTGACCTCGGAAATATCCGTCGATGTGTTCTCCTGGAATGACTTTATTAAAAAGTACTCATTAAGAGTTGTGATTGCCGAGGGCGCCGACGTCAGCTCGCTGACCACGGACAAGATCAGCGAACACGCCAAAATCAGTTACATCGCTCAACCTCGAGAGTCTTTCTTTAGAGAGTGGTTTTTTTGGCTGGGCCACTCCCCTCGCCGGCGTCAGTTTTTACTCTGGTTTTTTACAATTTATTTTAAAGTCGCCGGCGTTCTCCATCCGTTCATTTCCTGGATCCCCAGAGGCCTGCTCCGATTGAAAAACGAAATCCGCAGTGTCTACGCCACAGTATTTTCGGATTTCATTGATTCTCTCGAGCCGATGAATTTTTATGCAGTTCGTGGATTTTTAAAAGAACTCACTCGATTCCCGCCAGAATGGCAGGCCTTGCCGACTCGCCAACGGCTTTCTAA
>JAIEOS010000073.1 GCA_019750295.1 Bdellovibrionales bacterium
GAATCGCATGCAGGCGGCTTTTAAATATATGCTCCAACAGCAAGGAATCGTGCAACCGTCACCGACAGCGAGCGACGATGCCCAATTTGAATTAGATATATAACGTGAAACATAAGATTTACAGCGTGCGATCTTCAACCTAGAAGCGCACGGGAAATTGTGGCATCCCCTTAGATCTCTAAGGGAGAGTCTTATGAAAGTTGTATTATCCATCGTTTTATTTTTTATTTTCAATTCCGCATTCGCCTCCGAAAACGCCATCGAACGTTTTGAAAAGTGGTTTATTATTCTCGATCGATCATTGGATGACTCTCTACCCAAAGAAGAAGCCGCTCTCGCCCTGACAGATGACTTGAGTCGCATCGCCGCCTTTAATCTCCAGGCTCTCGCCAAGATTTACAAAGACGAAGCTTCACTCTTTCCAGAGTTGCGCGAGGATGCAAAAGACCTCGAGGATGCGATCGGCGAATTTAAAAAATGGGATGATATGTTGGAGGCCGCAAAAAAGAAGGGGAATTTAGAAAAAATCAAATCGCTGACGGCGAAGCGCCAAGAGGGTTTAACGGCTTTGGGAGAAGTGCTTTACGCGAGAAACTCTAAAGGCAAAAGCTGGCTCGCAAAAAATGCCACTGATACTAAAATTTCGTATTATCGTGAAAAACTGTCGAAGTACGATTGGGGCTCAGAGGAAGAGGATAAAAGTTTTGTGATTCGTCGTTTAAGTAAGGCTCTTAAAAAGATTTCCGAGACCGACTTTGATTTTACTTATCTTGAGGAGGGCGACGGGCTCCACGAGTTTCGCCGTGAGCTCCGTTGGTTTGCGATTGAGGCGCAAGTGTTAAATGGTCTTGTGACGTTTGATCCTGCGAACACATGTACTAACAGCGCCTATCGCCCGCTACTGACGCAACCCATTGCTAAAAGTAAGTACGCGACGTTGCCGGTGAATCCTAAAGTCGGCTCTCCCTGTCGGATTTCGAAATGCCTATTCCTTGGCGTTGCGGATCTCGTCGATAAAGTGGGGAAAATAAAAGATGATGTCGAAGAAGAACTTATCGTCAACTCCACCACCAATGACGACATCACTCCCGCGAAATACAAAAAGAAGGTCGAAGAGTTTTACGATCACATGCACAAAAACGATCTCCTGCCAGAACTGCGCGAAGAGCTTAAGGCCTGCATCTAGAAAAGGTACGTCGTTCAACTCCCAGAAGAAAAAAGGCCATAAAACGTCTGTTTTATGGCCTTTTACATTTTGGAATTGAGCGGTGTAACTTTTCCGGTTACTGGGCGATCAACATTCCGGGGTCACCTTGTAGGTGGTACCACTCAAAGTTATCAACCACTTCGCTCGTGCTACTGAGGTTCGCGGCGAGATACATTTGTCCCGCGAGAAGGGCTTCGCCAAGGTGGCGGAAGTTTTTGGCGGCGTGTTCAAAGGCAATTCCGCGCGCCATGATGGCTGGAGGATGCCAAGAGATGTTCACAGTTCCGCCATAGTAAGCGGCAGAACCCATCGAGTTTTCATTTTCAACACCTGAAAACGTAGATCCAATGTAGCCACTGGTGATGCGGCCATTCATGCAAGCCACGTCGATAATGACGGGTTTTACGGCTTCGAGATTTAAAATCCCTTTTACGTCGGACGTGTAATACGACTTGTTCATGCTCGGCCAAGACGAACCTGAACCATGCCCCATGTAAAAGAGCCAAGACGCGCCTTCGGAAAGACGAGCGTTGAGTTCTGTCGGATTTGATTTTTTGTCGTTTTGGTAAAAGTGAGTGCTCGTAAAGTCGTAAACATCGGTTAATTTTTGCTCGATGGATTTGACGTATTCATTGTC
>JAIEOS010000074.1 GCA_019750295.1 Bdellovibrionales bacterium
GCATCTCGGGGGTGAGGTTCTCACGGGACTTTTTAATCTGCTGCTCGCCAGGCAATAGAAATTTAGGATCATGAATCGCCAAACGTGTTTGTAAAATCGCTGTGGCATCTTGGTTAAGTTTATCGACGTCGGCGCCATCCACGTAGGTGATCGTCATTACATTTTCAAACAAATGAACTTGAAGAACTCCGGGCATATCAAACAAGGCTTCAACTAACGAAATCCCTTGAGCCTCTGACTTCGAGTTAAAACTCGCCTTACCCTCAACCTTCAGAGGACAATTCACCACAAATTTAAAAGCCGACGGATTAGGCGTAGGCATGGTTCGAATCAACACGTCGTAGTTCAACATTAGAGCAATCCTTCGACTTTCTTAAAAGCCTTTAAAAAGAGTTCAATATCTTGTTCCGAATTATAGGGTGCTAACGAAACTCTGACTGTTCCGGGCACTTCTAACATTTTCATCATAGGCTGGGCACAGAGATGTCCCGCTCGAACCGCAACACCCGACTGATCTAAAATCTCTCCCACATCCGAAGAGTGAGCGCCTTTCCAGTTAAAAGACAGCACCGCACTCTTTCGCACCTCACTGATACTGGGACCGTACAAAGTCACCGAGGGATATTGAGAGAGCTCTTTTTCCAAACGTAAAATGAGCGCCTTTTCGTGAGCGTTCCAATCGGAGAGATCGTATTTTTTCATAAAGTCTATAGCTTCGCCTAAACCGAGGACGGAAGAAATATTTGGCGTGCCGGCTTCAAATTTATGAGGGGTATCCTGATAAACAACAGATTCCCAACTCACTTGCGAAATCATGCTGCCACCGCCCTCAAAGGGCGAAAGTCCATCGAGAAACGCTTTCTTCCCGTACAGAACGCCTACTCCGTAGGGAGCAAACATCTTGTGGCCCGAAAAAGTCAAAAGATCACAATCCATCTTCTGCACATCGATGGCTTCCGTGAGCATGGCTTGGGCCGCATCGATAAAAGTGATAGCTTTTTTCTTTTTGGACCATTCAATGACAGGCTCGACGTCTAATCGAACGCCCGTGACGTTGGAGTACAGGACGAGCGATATCATTTTCACCGGTTGGTCCTCGTAACTCTTTAAAGCGTCCTGAGATAATCGACCATCCATACCAAAAGGTAAAACTTCAATTTTACAACCGGTACGCTCTTCTAACATTTTCCACGGAATTATATTGGAGTGATGCTCAAAAGGGCTCAAAAGAATGATATCGCCTTTTTGAATCTCTTTGAGGCCATAGGAATACATCACAAGATTGATCGAATCTGTCGTGCCGCGAGTAAAGACGATCTCCTCACGAGCGGCAGCGTTGATCAAAGTTTTTACCTTATCGCGAACACCTTCGTAATGCTCGGTCCCTAAACGACTAAAGTAATGGGCTCCACGATGAATATTTGCCGTCTCGGACGTGTAGTACTTGTAAAGCCGTTCGGCGACAGATACGGGCTTTAATGAAGAGGCTGCATTATCGAGATAGACAAACGGCTCACCGTTCACCTTCTGGCTGAGCATGGGAAACTGCTCTCTAAATTTCTCGACATTGTAACTCATTATCCCTCAACAATCTTAGCGAGCGAACGTTTTACCGATAATCTAAACTCCTCTTGGAGATTTTCCGACAAGGATTCACCGATAGAGTTTAAAAATCCCGCACACAACAGCTCTTTCGCTTGAGAGGCGGTCAATCCGCGACTTAACAAATAAAAAAGCTCATCTTTTTGAATCTGACCGATGGTGGCGCCGTGAGAGGCTTTGACATCGTCGGCATAGATCATCAGCTCGGGCTTAGTATCGACCTCCGCTGTGGACGACAGAAGTAAATTTTTATTGATCTGCGAAGTCGACGACTTTTGAGCATCTTTGTGAATTTTAATTTTACCGTTAAAGACAGCCCGGGCCTTACCGGTGACAACACCGTGATACTCTTGGGAACTCGTCGTATGTTCGACTTGATGATCAATCCACGTATGATGATCCACAAAATTA
>JAIEOS010000075.1 GCA_019750295.1 Bdellovibrionales bacterium
TGGCGATCAAGATCTCACGGCCGAGTCCATGGACCCCAACGTGGATGACGAATCACTTGGCGTACGCTCTAAAGGTCTCGACGATGTCGAGAATGAGCCTTTAGATTTTATGCGCGGAGAGGTCGATGTCAAAACGCAAATGGATCGCATGGCGCGAAAACTTCAAGCCGATGTCACCGGTCGCCGAGAAAACTAGACGAGAAAACAAAACGTTAATTGATTTCGCAAAAGTGACAGAGGGTTTGGACCATTTGACCAGATCCTCCTTTTTCGGAAAACGCCCCGCTCGCCGAACTCGCCCACGCATAAATATCGAGATGCGCCCAAGGCGTCCCATCAACAAAAGCCTCTAAAAATAAGGCGGCCGTTACTGCGCCTCCAAAACCATCGACAGCGTTAATGTAGTCAGCGACCTCAGATTTCAATTTACTTCTTTGACCAGGATCGAGCGGCATTCTCCAACAGTTGTCTCCCGAGGCCTGAGCCTTCATCAGGATCTGCCCTGCAATCTTATCGTTATTGGCGAAGAGTCCGGGTAGACCATCACCCAGCCCCACCTTGATGGCCCCGGTGAGAGTGGCCACATCAATAATCCAATCCGGCTTTGTTTCACTCGCCACCGTAAGCGTGTCGGCGAGAACTAATCGTCCTTCCGCATCTGTATTGTGAATCTCTACGGTCTTTCCGTTACGGGCCACGTAGATATCTCCAGGGCGGAACGATGTCGAGCTCACCGAGTTTTCAGCGAGGGGCAAATAGAAATCGGCGTTGATTTTTTGCTTGGTGGCCATCATCCAGTAAGCCACTCCTATAACAGACGCAGATCCGCCCATGTCTTTCTTCATGTCACGCATGCCCGAGGACGGTTTAATGTCGAGCCCACCGGAATCAAAAGTAATTCCTTTTCCCACGAAAGCCACCACAGATTTCTTCGACGAATTTCCACGGTAACTCATCTTCACCAACATCGGAGGAACATTAGATCCATTGCCCACGGCCAGATGCAAATTCATGTTTTCTTTTTTGAGGCGATCCTTATTCCAAATGTCCACCTTCATCGAACTGCCGCGAAAAAGCTCTTGCACGGTCTGAGTGTACGTCGCGGGATTAAGAATATTTCCCGGAAGATTGACTAAGTGGCGGGCGATGTTGACGGATTTACCTAACGTCAATGCACCATCAAAAATCTTCTTTGCGGTTTTTAATTTTGGAGCATCGATCGTTAAAGATTTATTTTTTTGCGAAAGTTTGGGCCAACATTCTCTAAATCGATAGCGAGCAATTTCCATTCCCACAATCAAGCCTTTAAATTCCATCTCGTCGCTACCGATGTAAGTCAGTTCGATATTCTCAATGGACTGAGCTTCACGGAAAACCCCACCCATGGTATCTCTAGCCATGGCGTAAGCGCTTATATCAAACTGCCCAGAGTGAGTGAGATGCTTTACCTGCTGGGCCGAAATCACCCACACCATACCGGTGGATGTTGCATATTTATCGATGAGAGGTTGGGCGGGTGAGGTTGATCTCTGCACAAGGGGTGGAGTCACTTTTTTTGCGTCGTACTTTTCTTTGCAGCCAAAATAGAAAATCTCTGCCGTCGCTGATGGCGTTGCTTTGGAAGAGGACTTTACTGAACTCGCCGCAACCCCCCACTTCGTTTGATCGAGAAACGACTTTAGTGGCCCTTGCAACAACTCATTTGACATAAACCTTACCTCATATAGACTTGTGATATGCGCAAAATTTGCGGACTTATTTCATTACTCTTGCTCAGTCTTGTATCGTCGGCAAGTGTTTACGCAGCCTCCGGCAAATCCAAATCTGACAGTCACTACTACTTTGGATTCGGACCTGGTTATTTTAGCAACATGAACACAAGAAGCCTGTCGGCCGATGTTGCCACTGGCGTGTTCTGGAGCTTAGATCCCGTTTTTGATCTCGCCGCCACCGTTAATTTTGGATTCTCTATGGAGCACAATGATGTGCGGTTTGTGTCCCCTCAGTTAAAGGGACGCTACATGTTTAGCGAACTTCCTTTCACCTGGTATGCCGGAGGCGGAATGGGCTTTGGCTACGGAGCCGCTCATGATGGAGATTCGGCAAAGGGCTTTTCGTTAAGCCTAGCCATCGGGTATCGCGCCTACCGACAAGCACGCATGCAGCTCAGTTTTGAATTTGAGCACCAAATGATCCTTAAGGAATCCGCCAGCGGAACTCCCCTTTTGACCTCGTTTAAGGTCGGCGTCCACTTCTAGGCCGAAGATAGATCCTTTAAATGCATTCTAAAGCCGCAGAGATACGCAGATCAGGTATAATTTTTAGGGTCACCTCGAACTCGTGGTAAGCCGTCGATCTTGTTGCTAAATTGGTCCCTTCATGGGTCAAATGAGGGTGTATATTTTAATTTTGGCGATGCTTATGGCGTCGACTTCGCAGGCGGGGCTTCTAGAGCGGATGGGTTGGCGCTCGCGAAGTTGTGTAGATATTTTTAAAGCTCAACCACGCTCCACCGCCGTTGTGGCCCCAAAAACAATTCCAGAAAATTCGACCACCTCTATGAATCGCCGTGGTTTTCTTCGCGGTCTCGGTTGCACCGCCGCGATCGCCACTACGCTGGGTCCATCGGCCTTAAATCTAAATAGCGCCCCTTTGGTGACTAAATCCACGGAACAAATTGCAACTATTTTTTCTCGACGGGTTAAACTTCTTCACTCCAATGTTTTTGCCGGCCCCGGGCGAATTCTCGAAAGTATTTTCCCGGGATTTGATAAAGCCGACGTACAAACTCAGGCCGAGATCATTAACGAGTTTGCCACGGCGTGGATTCGTCACGAGGCGGCCGGTGTTTCTGGAGGATCCGCAGCCCACTCCTTAGTGCAAACTCTCGGTGGTTCGCCTCTCACAAGAAATATGTCGGGCCTGATGCGAACATCTCTTCAAAACCTCACCCCCTTGCAACAAACAGTTGTGCAGCAGCACCACGTCGCAAGAGCTTCTCTGCCGCTGGACGAATCGAACTCGAGGCTCGTTCAGACCATTCGTAAACGAGGCCAAGATATGCTGGATCGCTTTCTCGAAAAATTTAAAAAGCCGGTGGAAACTGTAACGGACGAACTGACCGACAAGATCACCACGCCATTAGAAGACGTCGCTCGCACTCCTGTCGTCGAGGAGCAAGATCCCGCCACTCTTCCCCCGCGACCGCTCACTCCCCAGGAAGTCGCCATCAACGAAGCTTTAAGGGAAAAAAGCATTATCGACACCGAGGAAGCCGTTAGAATCGTATGCAGTCTGTGTCCCGAGGACGAACGCTAGATCGAACTTTCGCTCAGACTAATCACTCTTTTTTACTTTTGATTTTTTCGCATTTCCCACAATTTAAAATAGCGGGTCATCCAGCCGAGGGCATCGAACAAGGACGCAAAGAAGCCCGGGATTCCATCTCGAAAACCACCTTTAAGAAAATAACGGCGGAAAAATCGATTGGCCGGCTTTAAGATAAAATACTTAATGTTATTCTTCCAGTTCACTTGAACATCGGCATTTAACAAATACTTCGCCTCAAAGGTGCAGTAAAAGTCAAATTTTCGAATGAACATGGAGATATCATCATATGGATAATGCTCCATGGCCGCATCGAGAGAGCCGATAGGGCCGTTCACGTGGAGACGCTCATGCACATGGCGATTATGAAATATTCCGTAACCCTTTTTAAAAATTCGAATTTGATGATCCGGGTATTGCCCCCCGTGCTTGAGCCAACAGCCAAAAAAGTAATTTCGACGAGGCAATTTAAAACCTCGCACCTCGGGATCCGCCGCGATTTTTTTGCGAAGCTCATCGACGATCTCCTGAGGGAATCTCTCGTCGGGATCGACGTAGAAAATCCAATCTCCAGTGACTTTTTCAAAGGCGATGGTGCGATTGATATTCGCATTCATGTTGTTGGGCTCGGAATGAACTTGGCAGCCGATGGACTTCGCAAACTCGAGTGAGCCATCCTTACTTTCGGCATCGAGATAAAAAACCTCGTCGGCAATTTGCTGGAGTTGGGGCAGAAGCTCTTTCAGGTGGGTGATTTCATTATGGCCAATACAAACAAATGACAACTTCATGGACCAACCTTATACGAATAGAACTACACAGTAGGACTTTTTCCCTTTTCTTAGGACAACAATAGACTGATAGAGCAACGTCTCTGGCTTAATCACCATGTCCTCTTTTTCGACACGGACGCTGTTCACGTACACACCGCCCCCTTGAACATCCTTGCGGGCGTTGCCCTTAGACGTTGCCAGTTTAGACTCCACCAAAAGATCGACGATATTGATGTGACCAATCTGCGCCTTAGGTACTTTGACGGAAGGAGCTTCGCTAAATACTTCAAGCAGCATACTCTTGTCTAATTCTCTCAGCTCGCCTGAGAACAACGCTTGCGTCGCTTTTTCCACTTTCGCCAGCTCGTCCTCACCGTGAACAAGAAGTGTTAATTCCCGAGCGAGTTCTGTTTGGGCCAATCGCTTTTCCGGCGTTTCTCGTGTGGCTTTGTCCAGCGCCGCGATCTCCTCTAAAGACTTAAAGCTAAAGTAATTGATGAACTTCATCACATCAGAGTCCTGAATGCGAACGAAGAACTGATAAAATTGGTAAGGTGACGTCTTACGAGCATCAAGCCAGATATTGCCTGTTTCTGTTTTACCAAATTTAGTGCCATCGGATTTCGTGACCAGAGGCATCGTTAATCCTACGGCTTCTTCCTTTGAAGCTTGATTATTCGCAACACGCATTCTTCGAATAAACTCAACTCCGGCAGTGATATTACCCCACTGGTCCGAGCCCCCCAACTGCAACTGGCAGTTGTAGTTTTTATTGAGCACGTAGAAGTCATAGGACTGAAGGAGCATGTAAGCAAATTCCGTAAAAGAAATCCCCTGCTCGCGATCTTCGATGCGGGACTTGATAGACTCTTTGGCCAACATGTAATTGACCGTAAAGTGCTTACCCACATCTCGAAGGAAATCGATAAAACTAAACTTCTCCATCCATGTGGAGTTATTGACCATCATCGCGCCCTGGGGGCCCTTAAGATCAATGAACTTTTCGATCACCTGACGGATTCCAAAAATATTTTTTTCGATGGTGTCACGATTGAGAAGCACGCGCTCCGCACTTTTAAAACTTGGATCTCCGATCATGCCTGTCGCTCCCCCAAGGAGAACGATGGGTTTATGACCCGCCATTTGAAAACGGCGCATCGTGATTAAAGGCATCAACGAGCCTATGTGGAGAGAGTCTGCAGAAGGATCAAAACCACAATAGAATGTTCGCGAGGTATTGAGCCATGACGACATGTTTTCAAGAGTTTCTTGATAAATCAGTCCGCGCTGTTTGAGTTCTTCGTGGAGCGAATGCTGCAAGAGCTAGCCCTTATGCCTGAAGGTAATGAGACCATGCGTAGGATCGTAGGGAGAGACTCCGACGGTGACTCTATCACCGACGATCACGCGAATTTTGAAACGTTTCATTTTACCGCAAAGACGTGCATTCACTTCCACACCGTTATCGAGCATCACTCTGTAGTTTCCGCCACCAGTAACGTCGGAAATCTTGCCATCCAGCTGTATTAAATCATCTTTTGCCATGGAGAGAATGTAGCTGATCGGCATTGATAACGCAATACTTCTCTTAGCTCAGTATGAAGGCATAAAAAAAGGGAAACCGAAGTTTCCCTTTCTTAAGAACTTGTAAAAAATCCTCGGATTAGAACGCGTGGATCTTTTGTGCTGCAGTGTTCAAGTTCAAGATACCGCCAGATACGGTTTTGCCCTTGAGAGCTTCCATTGGAGTTACAGTTTCCAACATGATCTCTTTAAGAATCAAAGCCGCAACTGCTGGATCTTTATAGTACCCGTCGTTGAAAGCTTGTGAAGCCGCGCTGTGGAGGTACGCTACTGCGCCCGCAACATGCGGAGTCGCCATAGATGTGCCCGTCAAGCTAGAGAAACCATTCTTAGGAGTGGTCGAGAAGATGTTCGTTCCAGGAGCCGCAAGATCAATCGTGGTTGCACCGTAACCTGCACCGCTGTTCTTTTTGCCATCTTTTTGCGTGTTCGTGACTGAGATCAAAAATTCGCTATCACAGCCTGTAGGAACATCTCCGGATTTATCAACATCAAGATTGATGTTCGCCGTCGCAGCTGCAGAGAGAATGCCGACTTTACCCATCTCGTTGTAAATATCGTTCCAAGCGGAATATTGAGAGCTTGAGCAATCGCCGTAGTCGACACCAAAGCTAGAGTTGGTGGAAACAACATTGGCTCCGGCCATTCCCGCCGTCTCTAGCCACAATTTCTTTTGCTTAAGAACATAACCGTAAGACTTGAGAACCGTTTTAGTGTCTCCAGAAGCGCCATCGACAGTCATGATTTTAACATTCCAGTTGATTCCAACACCGTGTACGGAGTTGTTTCCCTTCATGCCGATCGTTCCTGCAACATGAGTTCCGTGCATATCAGGAGAAATCTCACCGTTGTTAGCGAAGATATCCCAACCGTGAATATCATCCACGTAACCGTTGTTATCATCATCGATTTTGTTTCCAGGAATTTCGCCTTTGTTGACCCACATATTTTCGCGAAGGTCTTCGTGCTTAATATCTACGCCACCATCAACAACGGCGACAACGATATCATTTTGACGGAAATCAAGACCACCCACTCCGTAGTTCACCCATGCTGTCGTCGCATCGATACCAAAGTTGTTAGCATCTTTGATGAGGTCCCACTGTTGGCTGAACTTTTTGTCATTCGGAGTCGCCTTAGAAGGGTCTGCCGTACGACGAACCACTTTGTGGTTTTCTTGCGCGTAAATCACACCAGACATGTTGCGAACGCTGGCCGCCGCAGCACGAGTGCCCGAACGAGCCGCAGTGTCTGAAAGCGTTAATGCATAGATCCCGAGCTCAGGAATAACCGGCTCAAGTTCTGTGCTTCCTTGAAAGTTAAATCCAGCGACACGTGTCGGTTGTAATTTAACGATGATTTGTTTTGATTCTGCCCCCGCAGAGAATCCCAATAAAGAAACGATAGCGAAACCGAAAAGATTTCTCAATTTCATACTCCCCCCTTCCAGTGGTATGTAAGTAATGCCTTCCTAGGCGTGTAAATTATTTAGACATAGGTCTAGGGAGTAAGACAAGAATTATTTGATGACTTCCCAAAGCGTTTCGTTCGCCGCGTCACGCACTTCAATCCCCATGGCCGTCAATTCGGCTCGGATTTGATCCGAGAGTTGAAAGTTTTTATCCTTGCGCGCCTGGGTGCGTCTTTCGACTAACTCCTCGATTTTCTTCACATCGAGATTTTTTTGGCGAATCAACATTTTGTCGATCTGTTTTAAAAAGTCCGTGGGATTTTCTTGAAAGAGAGCCATGGTTTTTCCATAACTTTTCACAAATTCTAAAAACAAAGTGGATACCGTTTTGAGCTCGGCGGTGATTTTTGCTCCCACTTTAAACTTACTATTATAAAGACGAACGATTTCAAAAACCTCCGCAAAGGCTTTTGAAGTATTGAAGTCATCATTGAGTGATTCTTTAATACGCAACTGAGCCTCGTCGATGGCTTTTTTAAATTCAGGAACTCCAGGGAGGTTCAATTGAGGTTCCACTTTATAGGTCTCTGCAGTTCTTAGGGCGGTATAAACGCGAGTCAGTCCCGAAATCGCATTGGAGATCGTCTGTTCTGAAAACTCGGCCTCCGAGCGATAATGCACGCTCATCACCAAATATTTAAAAATTTCGCCATTGTACTCTTCGAGAAAACTGCGCATGGTGCGGATATTCCCCAAAGACTTCGACATTTTTGCACCACTAAAGGTGAACATATTATTATGAAGCCAATACTGAGCATATTGTTTTCCGCTCGCCCCTTCGCCCTGGGCGATTTCGTTTTCGTGATGCGGAAAAATCAAATCCATTCCTCCGCCGTGAATATCAATCTGCTCCCCTAAAATATCTTTGATCATGCAGGAGCATTCGATGTGCCAGCCCGGGCGCCCTTCGCCCCACGGGGACGGCCAGCTCTGCTCACCGGGCTTCGCGGGCTTCCAAAGAGTAAAATCCATTGGGTTCTTCTTTTTGGGATCCACCTCCACTCGCGCGCCGCTCAACATATCATCGACGTTGCGATTACTCAGCTTTCCATACTCCGAAAAACTGGAGATGGAATAAAACACTTCGCCGTCGACGACGTAGGCTTTGTGGTTGTCGATGATTTTCTCAATGAGACGAATGATGCTATCAATATGCTGAGTGACTCGAGGATTATGCTCGTGCGGCTTTAAGTGGAGAGCCGCGAAATCTTTTTTAAATTCTTCGATATACTTTTCCGCAACGGCCGAGGCGGTGGTTTTTTCGGCGACCGCACGATTGATGATTTTATCGTCGACGTCGGTAAAATTATAAACAAAAGTGACCGTGTAGCCTAAAGACTCCAGCCAGTTTCTGACGAAATTATAAAAAACAGCCCCGCGAAAATTTCCGACGTGCAAAAAATCGTAGACCGTCGGCCCACAGCAATACATCTTCACCGTGTTGGGCTCTAAAGTTTTGAAATCCTCTTTGGTTCGAGACAACGTATTGTAAACTTTTAAACTCACCCAACTTCTCCTCAAAATTCTTTTATGGAATCAGAAAATACTAGGTCGCAAACACCGCAAAAACAAGCCCGAAGGTACCCCAGAAGGTACCCCAGAAGGTACCCCAGAAGGTACCCGGTACCATTTGCGGATGCGATGTGTAAAAAACGTTTTATACATCGCATCCGCAAATGGTACCGGGTACCTTCCACCGATGCCTGTATCTTCTCGTTATATTGCAGACCCTCGCTGGAATCAGCTCGACGAACGCTTTCGCGATCCGGTGAGGCCAGTCACTTTCCCTCTAGCGATGGAACGTTTTCGCAATCGACAATGGGATCGTCGGATCGGTCTCGATTCTCTCAATGATGAGGAATGGAAACAGCACTTCTGGGAGTTTAGGCCCCTCCCGCAAAATCTGCCTCAACCTTTAGCACTCCGGTATCACGGCCATCAGTTTTTGCACTACAATCCCGATTTGGGAGACGGCCGAGGCTTCTTGTTCGCGCAACTCCGCGATGATCAGGGCCGACTTTTAGATCTCGGAACTAAAGGCTCCGGCACGACTCCGTGGTCGAGACGAGGGGATGGTCGCTTGACCCTCAAAGGAGCCGTTCGCGAAGTCTTGGCCACCGAAATGCTAGAGGCGTTGGGAGTGAATACTTCAAAGACCTTGAGCGTGTTCGAAACTGGCGAAGAGCTTCAAAGGAACGATGAACCCTCACCCACGCGATCCGCAGTCCTGGTGCGCTTAAGCCACGGGCATGTCCGAATCGGAACTTTTCAAAGACACGCTTATTTAAGAGACACAGAGGCTTTGAAAACTTTAGTCCACTTTTCCTGCGACAACTATTACCCCAAGATCGATCGCGAACAGAATCTTCAAGCTCTTCTTGAAGAATTCTTCGATCGTGTTTGTCATTCGGTGGCGCAAATGACAGCACAGTGGATGCTGGGGGGCTTCGTCCACGGTGTTCTCAACACCGACAATATCAATATCTCGGGAGAGAGCTTTGACTACGGCCCCTATCGCTTCCTCCCCTATTACGATGCGAATTTTACCGCCGCGTATTTTGATCACAACGGACTTTACGCCTATGGGGAACAGCCCAAAATTATGCTTTGGAATTTGCAGCAACTTCAGGCGTGCTTGCAATTGATTGCGCCGACGGGAACCGATTTTAAAAATGGACTTCAAACGTTTCAGAGCGTATTCTCACAAGAAGTGATTGGGCTTTTTCTCAAGAAACTCAATCTAAGACCCCTCGAAGATACGGAGAAAAATACAGATCTGTTCTCTGCGACCATCGAATTTTTAAATGCGACCCGTTGCCCCTATGACTCGTTCTTTTTTGATTGGTTCTGCGGGGCCCTCAGCGAGGATCGAGCCCACAAAAGTGAGCGCGCACCTTTTTACAAAAAACCCGAATTTAAAGTAATCCATGAACTTCTCAGATCTTATAAGTGCTTGAATGAGGAAATTTTAAGTCAGGAGTACTTCCAACAAAAGGACTCCACCTTCCTTTTGATCGACGATATCGAAAACATTTGGACCGCCATCGATCAAAAGGAAGACTGGTCCCTCTTCCAAAACAAAATCACCGCCCTCCGAAAAAGGAGCGGCGGACCTTAGAACCAGGCGCGGACGTAGACTTGGGTGTTCCAGACGTTGAACTCGTCGTCACCGTTGGTGGTGTCGTCGTCTTCGTAAAAAACGTGAACGAAAGTAAAGTCAGGGCTAATGGAGATGTGGGGCGCCACCGCAAAAGAATAGCCGACGCGAAAGCCTGCGGCTGTGTCGGTCTCGGTACTGTCTTCCGCCACGCCGAGCGTAGTTAATCTCACCTGACTGCGAGCGATTCCTAAAAGTCCGCTCACATAGGGCGTGTGAAAATGGGCGGGATGGTAAAGTGCAAACGAAAGTTCGGCCATGATCGGCATCACATTCACTTTAAGTTCGCGAGTCTCATCGAGAGCCTCTTTGGTATTATAGAAGTTGATGTAGGCGCCTAAAGACAATTGATCATTCAGCTGACCGCCGATCGTCACACCATAAGTGAGTTCCGTGTCCACTTCGAACGTGTCGTTATTGACGACGTTTCCAACTCCGAGCTGAATCCCAGCGTAACTGCCATCCTGTTGACCCCAAGCTGTCAAAGAAATCAAAAATAGTCCGACACCTAAAAGCTTTCCCATATTTCCTCCAGAGGTAACAGTTCCCTTTTAGTTGCGCGATACGCAACTAAAAGGGAACTGTTACCTCTCAAAGGTGGCGCAATGAAGCGTCGCCCGTCAAGAGGGAATGGGCGCCTGACTTAATTTTAAGCTTTCGACTTGGCCCGCACCACCTACCAATGTTATCTTTTGAATCCATGACTTCCGAAACTCTCAACGCCTGCACCGTCCAACTGATCAAAGAATATTCCGATATTTGTTGGCGGTATAAAGTGAACCTTCGACGACCTCTCATCGAAATCGTCGAGGTCCGATCTTTCCTGGGGCGATGGAATCCGACCGAAAGAAAAATTGAACTGACGACCCACTTACTTTTAAGTAGCAGCTGGGACGATGTTTGCTCCGTGCTCAAACACGAAATGGCCCATCAGATGGTGAGTGAACTCTATGGCTCGAAGGATGCAACCCATGGAGAGGAGTTTCATCGTGCGGGACAAACATTGGGACTCTCAGAGAAATTCCTAAGAGCTCAAACAGAACTGAGCCCCGAGATCCCGCCAGACCAAGAAGCGTCCCCACTCCCTATCTTACTTCGTATTGAAAAATTACTCTCTTTAGCGCAATCGCAAAATGAGCACGAAGCCTCTCTCGCCATGAGAAAAGCTCAGGACTTAATCGCTCAACACAATTTAAACTCACTCCATGCCGCTCAACGTGACCCGCTCCAATTGAAAATTATAGAAACCCATCGCCAAAAAATCTCAGCTCTTTGCAGTCGCATCTGCGGTTTACTGATGGAGTTTTATTTTGTCGATATTGTGATTGGAGAATCCTTTGATATTTCTAAGAGAAAAAAAACTAAGACCATCGAAATTTTTGGCCGCAGCGAAAACGTCAAAATCGCAGAGTACGTCTACCATTTTCTCGTCCACTGCGTAGACACGTTGTGGGAAAACTACGCTCAAACAACCAAAACCCGCGGGGGTCTTAAAAAGTCCTACACCATGGGACTTATTGTGGGATTTGAAAATAAACTTCGCGAAGCCGAACGCGAACGCACAACGCCCGATCTCAAAGCTCTTATCCCGCTTAAAGGCCTTCTCCATAAGGAGCAAAAAGATCTCAAAAATTTTATAAAAAAACGTCATCCCCGACTGTCCCGTCGCTCGCGCGGACGCCAAATGTATGACGAAAGGACTTTTGCAAGAGGACTCACCGACGGCAAAAAAATTGTGGTCCATAAGGGCATGAGCTCCGCAGTTCAAGGCGGAATTAAACTTTTAAAAAATTGGCTCTAGCGCACTCGAAGGAGCGATAGCTTTGCGGGACTTGCCGCCGTGATGGTGCCCGCCAAGGCATCTTGGGCCGAGGTCAAAGTAATCACGTCTCCCGCGACGACCCCATTTAAGAGAAATGTAAGACTGCACGAGCTTTCGTTGTGTCCATTGGCATTACTGATTTGGTGAGACGAACAAACAGCTCCACTGATCATCGACCCGTTTTTAAGAACTCGAATCGTGACGTTAGGACGAGTGATCGCACCCGTCAAATGATCGTTGTAGGTTAAAAGATAGTTACCACTTTGAGTGATGGTGATCTGATGACTATTGGTCGCCGTGGAGTGCGTGTAATGCGTGGGATCTGTGGCCAGCTGCGTGTTCCATTGGATCGGTGAAGCGGCAAGGTTCCAGTTGGTCGATCCCACGGTTCGAGTGCCTGTGAGCGACAGATAATTCTCTACGCTTTTCAATTTTTCAACAATGATTGAGGCCTGTCGTCCCGTTTCCACTTGAATCGTATTGGTGGAGGCTTCGCGAAGCACTTCCACGGTTAAAATCTGCCCGGCCGTCACTCCCTGAAGCTGCCCGACCCAGTGAGCGGTGGAGGTGAGATGGTTTCCGGCACAATCGATAAACCCTTGAGCGCCTTGCCCCCCACTCACCAACGATCCATTGAGCCTAACATTCACTTTGACGTTATGTCGCGTTGTACAGGCGCCAATTACTTCCATAGGAATATTCACATACACCAGATAATTACCCGCAGTGAGGACGATATTGTGAGGCTCCGCGGGCTCCCAGGTGAAAGCGCTCGTGATTTTATTTCGCGACCAAACCATCGGGTAAGCTGTGACCTGATTCAAATTTGGAGAATTCGTCGTGGCCGTCGCCGTGGCATAGAAGAAATCTCGGGACGGATAAATAAATTCTACGTACGCCTGAATTCCCTCGGAGACCACCGCTCCCGTTCCAGACGCTACGCGCTCCACATAAACCTGAATTTCATCATTGATCGAAAGATTCTGCAGATAAGCGACAAGATGATTGGAAGAGTCCGAAAATCCCGACGCATTAATCAAATAAGAACTGTGCGCGAGAGCGTCCGTTTTTTCGACTCCGTTTACGAGCACTCGTGCTTTAATGGAGCATCGAGCGGCGCATCCACTCTGAATCGTCAGAGGCATAGTTAAATACATCAAATAATCCCCGGAGCGGTTCACTGTGAGAACGTCGGGCTCGGTCAAGGTCGAATGCGAAAAGAACTCGTTGTTAAAGATCGAAGACGACCACCGAATATTGGCCGAGGCCGTCGAATAGAAATCATTGGAGGCTGTGGTTTGCGTCCCCGTGAGGAGCGCTGTGGGCGAACGCAACCTCCACGCTGAAGACGTAGCAACTGTCGATGTTCGAGCAGCCGTATCTTTAGCACGCACGGAGGTGTAATAAGGAATACCGTAGGTCAATGCGACACCGGAGGTGGCCTGGAATGATGTCGCACTCACAGGAGACCAGTTGAGTGTGTTCGTTCCTCCCGCCGTTGTTCCAATGGCAAGATCGTAACCCGCAAGCTGGCAGTTGTCTGTGGATGCGGTCCAAGTGGCGGTCCCTGATTTGGAATCGGTGGAATCACTTGCCACCACTAATCCCGTCGGTGCCGTGGGATTGGTAGCATCCACGCGAAACGGGTTTTGCGCAATATGAGTATCTAAAACAGAGTTGTTAGCCCCTCGCGCTCTCACCATCACGTAGTAATCTGTGCATTCCGCCAAAGTTAAACCGGTGAACTGATGGGACGTCGTCACTCCAATATCGGTCCAGGCGACGGTGCTCGGATTAAGTTCACTAGCTGTTGAGGAAACGGCGGCCTCTAACGAAGTAAAAATGGGAAAGCCCAATTGCCAAGTGAAGACCGGAGTCTCCGCAAGACTTGTGCTGAGAGCAGGAACCGCCAGATTTGTGATCGACTGGTAGTTTTGATCCGTGCCATCATCAACCGAATTCGTCTCCGTTTTTTTACAAGACAATACTGTGGTTAAAAAAGGCAATAAAATAAGAAATTTAACCACAGGATTCATACTGATCTTATCGGCATTTGTTAATAAAAAATAATGTTTGGTCTCACAATGAGACAGTGACTTTTAGGGGAGGCCCCCGCATACTCCCGCTGTGGAAAAAACCAAAAAATTTTTATTCTATCTTGCATGGGCGACCCTGCTATGGTCGGGAATCTTTCCTAAAGACTACCTCACATGGTTTTTAGAAGCCGTCCCGGCGTTGATTGGTTTGCCGATTCTGTATTATGTGGACTCTCGACATCGAGTCAGCTCGGCGCTATATATTCTCGTCTGTCTCCACGCGATCATTCTTTGCGTCGGAGCCAAATACACCTATGCCGAAGTTCCCGCGGGATTTTGGATGAGCGAAGCGATGGGATGGTCCCGAAATCATTACGATCGATTGGGACACTTCTTTCAAGGTTTCCAACCGGCAATTTTCTGCCGGGAGTTGTTGATTCGAAATTATGTGATTCAGCGCCGCGGCGGGTGGACCTTTTTAATCTGCGTCATGGCCAGTCTCTCGTTTAGCGCCTTTTACGAACTCATCGAATTCGGTGCCGCTCTTCTCAGCAGCGAAGCCGCCGAAGCTTTTCTAGGAACTCAAGGTGACGTTTGGGACACACAATGGGATATGCTTTTTGCTCTGATTGGCTCTTTGTGCAGTTTATTTTTCTTAAGTGACGTTCATGATAAGCAGATCAATACCTTGCAATGGAGGTAGTTCGTGAGCACAGCCAAAACCCGATTTCATTTTTCGGAAATTCTCGGAAATTCGCAAAAGCTCGACGGCGGAGCCATGTTTGGGAATGCTCCCCGTGCGGTTTGGCAAAAATGGATTTCGTCCGATGATATCGGCCGCATTCCCCTCGCCTGTCGCGCTCTCCTCATAGAATTTGATGATAAAAAAATACTCTTCGAAACCGGGATCGGAGCGTTCTTCGATCCCAAACTGGCGGATCGATTTGGTGTAGAAACTCCAAAAATTCATCAACTTCGTGAGAACCTCAAAAAAATCGCTCTTGAGCCCGAAGATATTACCCACGTTATTCTCACGCACCTCCATTTTGATCATGCCGGCGGGTTACTGCCAACCTACGAAGAGATCCAAAATGGCAATCACGGGATCATTTTTAAAAACGCGGAGATCCTCGTCGGCAAAGAGGCTTGGGAACGCGCCCTCCATCCTCACTCCCGCGATCGCGCGTCCTTCATTGCCGATTTGCCAGAAAAACTGAAAGCCACCGGAAAGCTGCGTATCCTCGATGGGCACGAACAACTCTTTGACGGACGACTCCGCTTTTTTATTTCTAACGGTCATACTCCCGGTCAAATGCTGAGTATTTTTCGCGGAGAGAATACGTCTATTGTTTTTTGTGGGGACTTAGTGCCAGGTCGACACTGGGTTCATTTACCGATCACTATGGGCTACGATAGATTTCCCGAACTTCTCATCGAAGAAAAAGAAACGCTATATAAGATGTCTCAGGACTGGCTGTTCTTTTTTACTCACGATGATCAAGTGGCCGCAAGTTACATCGAGCTCACTGATAAAAAGAAATTTGAGCCCGTGAGTCACGTCGCTCATCCCCGCCGGGACGTTTTTTAACTCCGCTCTGCAGGGTAAAAAAAAAGCTGCTAGTGGTTAGCTAGCAGCTTGGGGGGTTATTCCCTCTCCCCAACTAGTCTTCCTCAAGCTAGTTAGGACAGAAGTACTCAATACTATAATTTCCTTGTAATAATGGAGTGGTGAAGATGATCTGCTGACCATCCACTGTAAAGCTTGGAACCGCGGTCCCTGGCTTTACCGGAACGATGCGAATGTCTGCGACACCATCGTTGTTGGTGTCTTGCGGAGTGCACGACAGATCATACGTTTTTTGTAAGTTTGCAATCTCTTGACCGATCACCGTTAATTGATTGCCGTAGTCAGGGGCACAAATGTCTCCTAAAATTCCCGAAGTCAGCCCAGAGAGTTCGGCATAAGCCGTTCCGTATCCATGAACCGTAGGATCAATATCTTTACATTTCGTATCGCCCGGTCGAACAATGATCGAGTGGAACTGGAATAGTTTTTCCACTCCCCACGTTTTGTTCACAAATTTCACAAGCTCACTCCCTTTATTGAGATAACTTAAATTGGCCGGAGTTTGAGAAATATCCTCGTTCTCGTCGGTCACAACGATGGCCGCAAGAGCCGCATCTTTTCTAAAGAAAGCTTTGTTCACAGAATCTTTGTAAGTTGCATTATTTTGTACAGGGTTCACCGCACGCTCCAGTGAACGATAAAGGTTACGAATCCCTTGCTCGATATGGTGACCTTCTATACCCGTCTGTACAGTGGCGCTAAAAAGTTTTCGCGCTTCTTCTTTGCTCAATTGAGAAGTTAAGGAGTAATTGGAGTTTCCAAACTTAAGAAAGCGTCCATCCCCTTTGATGCCATTGATCGTATCCGTCGTGATAATACCAATCTTCCAATCTAAACCATCCACTCGATCGATAAAGTTGGAAATTTTTTGCGCCATACTTAATTGCTCTTCGCGCATCGATTTTGAGTTATCGATAATAAACACCACATCCACCGGGCCCTGCTTTGCCACCACCTGGATTGGAGTCGTTGCCGGTTTAAATCCTTGGAGGAGAGTCCACTCCACATCATCCTGAACTTGCTGATTCTGCGCATCGGTCACGATGATTTCTAAAGTATGATCCCCTAGAGTCGGATTATTGATCACAAGTGTGTCACCGTCGATCGAACACGGCACTGGCTTACCATCGACGTTACACACGATGCTGACGACCGGTGCAGATCCAGGAATAATGTCGTACACCACCGTGACTGGCTCGTTCACGAGCTGATTGCCCGGCACTTGCACCCAGACGATCGTGGGCGGAGTTTTAACAGGTCCCGGTTGTTCGATGTTTCCGCTGTTTTCCAATCCCGACGTTTTCATTTCACTAAACGTCGCTTTGGCGCATCCCACTGCGAATGGTGCGGCCGCAACCAGCATCAACAAGTTCTTAAAAAGAACCTTCATAAAAATCTCCCCCGTGTGCAATGACACAAATCTTTCTTACAAGGAAAATTTCGGCGCTTTGAATTAGATCTTGATCTGGGATGGCAAAACTCTAGTCGGGCTATAATATAAGGGGATCTCCCCTTCTGAAACTGGACTTAGGAAAGATATCCTGTTGAAACTTTCTACAAATTTACCCGAACCGAGTTTATAACGCACCCCATACTGATTTGATGTTCCTACTTTTCCACAAGGTCTTTTAATGAGATAAACTAAGACTTACGTCAGGGGTGGTATGGCCGAGTGGCTAGGCAGCGGACTGCAAATCCGTGTACATCGGTTCAAATCCGGTTACCACCTCCAATTTTCGCACAGCGAATAGCCCAGAAGTTAGTTAAGTACTGAAAATCAGAAACAAAGAATTTCAATGGCTTACAAGTTCGGATCTTCTTAAACGTAATCACAAATAACACCAAATAACCCGTGTGACCGGAATTTTACCGGAATCAAACCGGAATCGATAGTTTAGTAAAGTTCTAAATTCATTAGATAAATTCGTAGCCTTAGAAATAGCTTTTTTGTCGTTAAACCGGCGCGTCTTTAGAACCTTAAATAATCATTATAGAAAGAAAGAGGAGGTCTTTATGATCCAAATTCCCGATGGCTTAATTAAGTACGCAGTTGCAGTAACGATAGGTGTCGCCGCCGTAGGCCAGCTCCCTCGCTTTACTCATTTCGTCCAAATTCAGACCATCAAGCTATTGAAGAATTCCCAGAGTTCAAACTGGGGTAAAGTTTGGATACCTGAAGAATCTACTGTAAAAACACGAAAGCCAGGCTCTGAAAAATAGCAAATGCCCGTACATAAGTTAACAGCTATTGTGCTGACGGAGCTGTAGGATTTTATCGGACCATTCAGAGTGAGCCTTATGATACTTCCAACTAAAGCAAAAAGATTACACTGGCCAATTATAGACCCCGCTAATGCTGAAGAAGAGAAAAAGCCTGAACAATTCAGAACCGCTAAGAAAATAATTCGAGAAAAACTTTTAGAGTTTGGCGACAAAGCAGGATTAGATGAATGAAGCTCAAAGGCGACTAAGAATACTCTCCATTTGCTCTACCTCTTTTTTTTGACCCTCAATAATATTCGCGCATAATGTTTTAATTTCTATGTCGTTAATCTTTGCCTCTTCGCACATTAGTATAGCACCAGAGTGATGTGGGATCATTGATCGCAGAAATTGCTTATCTCCGACTAAATTTTGTCCGCGAATGAAAAAATAAAACAGCACCAAAATAGCAAGAGATGCCGCATACACAATCAAATTCTTTTTCTTGTCAGGGTACATTTCTTTCATCATTAATGGCATCAAGACTACCATAGGTGCGACCATCATCACGGCCATATAAAAGGTGTTCAGATTATTATAGATGTGTGAAAATTTATCGACCATCACGAACATAATAATGTACATAAAGGGCAGATGAGCTAGCGCCATTATTGCCAAATGCTTATAATGAGACGAAGGATGATTAGAATGACGTTGGTTGTGTTTTTCCATGTGTTGCTCCTAACAAAGATGTATTTCAACTAGCAAAGAAAAGCTTGGCTGAGCTCTCCTGAAAGCCCAGCCGATAAAACCTAGTGATGCGCGTGTCCACCTTCTGCTTTGGGAGCTTCACTGAACGCCGCAAGATCATAACTAACCTCAACGTCTACGTTGTCCCTTTTTGCTTTGAGGAAAAGCTTACCCTCTTTTGGCCGTGCCTCTTTTGATTTACAGTGAAAGTGAGAGCCGCCCATTACTGAACAGTTCAACTTTAGATCTTTTTTCGCAGACTTGATTGTGGCCTCAATTGCCGAGTTTTTTACTGTTGGATTCTCAACATTACCGTCTAACAAAAATATATGAAAAGAACCGTCTTTATCAGCGTTAACCTCAGTATGTACATTCTTTGCCATCTCTATTTTGCCACCATGTGGACCTGGCTTATCTTCACCATGAGCAAAGGCTTTAGCACTTAAAAGAACTGCTACCAGAATAATAATTAGTTTCATCTTTACTCCTATTTTACTACCACAGAAAGTGGGATAGTTTTAAGTTCGTTGTTGTCATTAAATTGAACCCAGAGACGATATTCACCCGCAGCCGGAAACGTAGCGTGCAGCATACCAGAGTTCGCATCGTCGCCTTCCATCGGATGAACATGGATAAGTTCACTTCCATTTAGCGCAGTAGCAATGACATGCGCAAAAGCTCCAAGATATGGCGAAAGGCTCGGCGTTGTGCCATCAGTGCGAGTTACGGTAAAATCAATCATTACCATCTTACCAGCTTTGATTTTTGTATTAGCTAACTCCACTTGAGTTACTCCGTCCACTCCTACTCGCACATCACCCAAAGATGTCACCGCAATTTCTGGCTCACCATTTTCAACCAATAAAGGTCGATAGGTTGAGAATTCTTTTCCACTTGTTGTTTCACCTTGAGCCCAAACCATGTAGCTTCCATTCACTGGGAGACTCAACTCTACATTCCAGCTTGAACCATCGAACTCTGGATGAACATGATTAAATTCATTTAGTGAAGCATCGTAAACCACGAGATGTAGAATTTTAGTATGGGTTTCGATAAGATTTTTATCCGTCAACTGAGCTAGAGTTTTATCATCTTGAAGTTGAAACGAATATTTAATTTTTTCTGATGCGGAAACTTGCTTCTGACTTGAGTCGATCTTAATTGCAGCAAAAGCATTGAACGAATACATTGAAAATAACAATACACTTAATAATAGTTGTTTCACAGATACCCCCCTTTATTGGTTAATTTGAAACCTAGTTGCCATTCTATAGTTAGGTCAAGACACTCAGTAACTGAACCATAGCGCCAATTTTGTATGACCGCCAATAATACGAAGAAAGTCCGGCATTTGTGACAAATCTAATCTATTTTTAATAAAAATAATTTTTTATGCTAATTTCCCTAGTCAATTCAGTTATTTACAAATAAATATATTAGTGCTGTCACAAATAGCACTTTTATTTCGTAATACATAGCGAGGAACAAACAACGTGTTAAATCAAAAAACGGATGAGGAACTTATGCTGGCATACCAGTTGGGCGAAGAACCCGCCTTTAGTGAGCTATACAATCGCCACGCACAAAAAATATTAGCTTTTTTGCGCTTAAAGCTTAGAGAAGAAAGTGCCGCTCACGATGTTTTTCAATCTACTTTTTTAAAGCTCCACAGAAGCAAACAGCTTTATAATCCTTCTCTCCCATTTTCCCCTTGGATCTTTACAATTTGTAGAAATGAACTTGTTGATTTCGTGCGGAAGCAAAAACACGCATTTGAGGAACTCAAGGAAGAAACTGTAGATGTTACTGCTCGCGTAGTCCATGCCGAAATAGACCTTGCCGTTTTGACACAAGAACAACAAACAGCAATACGCATGCGATATAGCTCTGACTCTTCTTTTGAAGAAATTGCAAGCGTACTTAATACGTCACCTGTGAATGCCAGAAAAATTATTAGCCGCTCACTTAAATACTTAAGAGGTTATTATGACAAAAAATAACAAGACCGATTGGGAAAAGGATTTTTCCGAATTTTTACTGACTGAGCCAGTTGAAGTGCCTGAGAGGCTGACTAATTCCATTTTAGAAAAAATTCATCGGGAACTAAATCCTTCGGCATGGAAGGTTTTCTCTAAAGTTTCTTTGATCCATTTTGCTGTTGGGTTTGTGACTTTACTTTTCTGCCCTCAGTTTGGAATTTCTATTACATCCCAGCTTGGAGTAATGCCTTACCTTATGCAGTTTGGCCATGAAGTCTGTATGCTAGGGTGTGGAGCCATTTTTGTTGGATTTAGCTTATTTACAGCAAGTTTCAGCTTGAAAGCTGAAGAGATCAGAGTCTTAAAAAATAATGCGTTTTTACAGATGCTTCTTTTAACGACCCTTTCTATTGGTTTTTTTATTGCTATAGGTGGAGAGATTGTAATTACTTTGGGCCTCATTTGGATGGCCGGAGCTATAATTGGCGGGATATTTTCTTTAGATCTCGGCTGGACGTTAAGACGATATTTAGCATCAAAGGCAATTGCGTGAAATCGATTGTCGTTTCTTTATCATTACTGCTTTCGACCTTAACTGCACAAGCGCATCCTGTTTCTTTTAAAGACGCGACTGCTGTAATGACTTGGAATCAATCATTTATGACTGATACATGGATCACCTACAGCTTTCGCAGTGACATGGCCGTGGCCGCACGAACCATGCGACTTGAAATGCCGGATGGCCGGATGAATTACTACGCTCCACAGTTCGACTATTTAGTAAAAAGGTGGAATGAAACCGACTCGCAAGCGAACATTTATGTTTATGGCTCATATGGCGTTGCACACTTTCTTAATGAAACAGATAGCGCAGGACAAGTAGGAATCGAACTTGATGCGGAATCAAGGAAACACTATATCGCGCTTAAATATGAGAAGATGTGGACGCCAATCGGACCAGATATGGATCGCATTGAAGCGCGTATAGGGATTGCCCCATACGAAGCGGAGTTCAGCGAAGTTGCTAGCTGGTTTATGATTCAATACCAGCGGCATCCATATTTAATTAAAAAAGAAGTGGTTACTCCCTTAATGCGGCTATTTTATAAGAGCGTTCTTTTTGAGGGCGGTGTGAGTACTGATGGCGACTGGATGTTAAATTTTATGTTTCATTTTTAAAGGAGATCACGTGAAGTTTATTATAATATTTTTGACAGGTGTATTAGTTAGTAGCACTTCTCTCGCGAGCGAGAAAGAAGTTGGCGCAAACGTAAAAGATAAGGAAGTGATCGTAAACGTAAAAGGTATGGTCTGTGCATTCTGCGCCCAAGGGATTACTAAGAAATTTAAAGCAGAACCGACCGTATCTAATATTGATGTCAGTCTTGAAAAGAAAATCGTTAAACTAAGTATTAAAGAAGGCAAAGAACTACCGGACGCAAAAATTGAGAGTTTATTAAAAGACTCAGGCTACACGGTAGAAAAAATTAAGAGGAATGGAACGTGAAAAAAACTCTCGCTTTTTTAAGTTTATTTACTTCTGTTAGCACTTTGCTTTGTTGTGCTTTGCCAGCGCTTTTCGTCGTGCTTGGGTTTGGTGCCGCTTTTGCCGGAATTGTTGGAAATGTGCCTGGGTTAATATGGCTTTCAGAAAACAAACTCCTCGTATTCGGTACGGGAGCTTTTCTTTTGATCGCTGGAGGCATACTCCAATGGAAGGCCCGAAATGCAGCTTGCCCCATTGATCGCAAACTCGGTGAATCGTGCACAACTACGAGAGACTGGTCTAAGCCCCTTTATTTTGGATCGGTGGCAGTATATTTAATAGGAGCTTTTTTCGCTTTCGCAGCCCCGTTGATTTTCCAGTAAGTTAGGTTTATGAAACTACATTTGCTTCTATTTATTCTGTTATCACTTCATGTGCCGCTGAGCTTTGCTAAGACCGTAAAGTATGAGCTGACAGCAACTCGGCAGACAGTTAATCTCAGCGGAAAAAAATCAGTAGATTTCGCAATCTCTTTGAACGGTCAGATCCCTGCACCGACGCTAACTTTTATTGAAGGTGATGATGCAGAAATAAAAGTTACAAATAAACTAGAAAATGAAGAGATTTCTATTCATTGGCACGGATTGCTTCTTCCACCTGAGATGGACGGCGTTCCCTATGTAAATACGCCGCCCATAAAGGCTGGTGAATCCTATACATTTAAATTTCGACTTCGCCAGAACGGAACTTTTTGGTATCATTCTCATACCCATGTTCAAGAACAAAAAGGTGTCTATGGTGCGATAGTTATTCTCCCGCGCGAAAATAAAATTAAAGCGGATAAAGACATCGTAGTCGTTCTCAGCGATTGGTCTGATGAGAATGCCGATCAGATTCTAAGAAATTTACGAAAAGATGGTGATTATTATCTCTATAAAAAAGGCACTATGCGCTCTTGGTGGGGCGCTATTCATCAAGGTCATGGTGCTCTTGGCCGTTTCTTATATAATGAGTGGACTCGCATGGGTGGAATGGACCTTTCTGATGTCGGCTACGACGCTTTTCTTATTAATGGAAAGAAGGAGTCTCAACTTGTCGAAGCTCATCCTGGTGAACGAGTTCGTTTAAGAATAATAAATGCTGCCGCCTCAAGTTATTTCTATGTCTCTTTAGGTAACGCACCGATGACAGTTATCTCCGCTGATGGAACAGACATACAGCCCGTGAAAGCTAACGATTTTCTAATTGGAATGGCGGAAACATACGATATTTTATTTACCGTTCCGGAGCATAAAAATTTTGAACTGCGTGCTACTGCTCAGGATGGGACTGGCTGGGCTTCCGGTTGGGTTGGAATGGGAGAAAAAGTGTTAGTCCCCACAAGACCGCTACCCGATCAATACGCAACAATGGATCATGGAAGCCACGCTAACGGATCAATGCAGATGGATCATAGCGGTCATAGCAGTGAACATATGAACATGGACCTCAACGCTCATAAAGACACCAAGCCGGAGGAACATTCAGCTTACGACTCTCACGAGCACCATCAGCCTCAGAAGACGTCCACCCATCACAACGATCACGCGAAGCACATGAAAACCTCGGATCATTCCGCTCATAAAAATCAGGAAAGCAAAGATTCCCAAAAGATTGAATCCCTAACGGTTGACAACATCAGTGCCCTTACTTCAACATCGCTACCCGAAAAAGCTCCGCGCTACGATGTTAAACTCGTCTTAGGCGGCGATATGTCCCGCTACATTTGGCACATAAACAATAAAGCAATTCATCAGGAGCGAACTTTAGAAATCAAAGAAAACGATGTTGTGCGCTTCACGATGGTCAATGATACAATGATGCACCACCCGATGCACCTTCACGGTCATTTTTTCCGTGTCATTAATAAAAATGGCGACAAATCCCCAATGAAGCACACTGTAGATGTTCCGCCGCACCAAACCCGCACAATAGAATTCTTAGCCAATGAGCCTGGTGAATGGATGCTCCATTGCCATAATCTATATCATTTAAAAACCGGCATGGCACGAGTTGTGAAGTATTCCTCGTTTACACCTAAACCCGAAATAGCAGGATGGCAAAAATACGACCCGCATCTGCACGACCATTGGTATACCTATGGTTTAGTCGAGACGTCATCAAACCATGCTCAGGCATTTTTGAGTCTTTCGCAAACTTGGAATCAGTTAGAGACTCGCGTTGAATCTGCAAATATTAGAAATAAGCAATTCTCTTTTGATGATAAATGGGACTACGAAGTAGATCTTTTCTATCGGCGATGGTTCAATAGGTTTTTTAATATTGTTGCGGGCGGAACTAGTTACGGTGAAGAAGAAAAAGCTGTTATCGGTTTTGGATACATACTACCCTTTATTATCCGCACAAATGTTTTAGTGAACAATTCTGGAAAACTAAGAATCGATGTTGAAAAAAGGTTTCAGTGGAGCAAAACCGTTTTTACAGACGTTGAATTTAGTTATCGCCCTGATCAGGATGGCGCCCATGAATCAGAAACCGAAGTCTCATTAATGTACGCCCCTAGTTGGTCATGGGCTGCTGGCCTGATGCTTACTAACGACAGCTTAGGTGGCGGACTAGAAATCCAATTTTAAGATAATGATGAATTACGACACCAGAGAAAATTTTAACAGCCCTTGACGTTCTCCATATACTATACTACCCTATAGTATATAAGCTGAACGAAAGGCATTTATGGCAAAGCAGAAAGCGACTCTTAAAGACTCCCGCATCCATCCCGATCATACGAGCCAGAAAAGCCGTGTAAATCGTATTCGTGGCCAGGTCGATGGCATTGAACGTATGATTGATGAACGTCGCTACTGCGTAGATATAGTTCAACAGATCAAAGCCGTCCGTTCGGCTCTTACAGGTCTTGAAAACTCGATTATTGAGACTCATCTTCGCGGTTGCGTTCAAAGCGCAATGACCTCCAAAGACGCGCATGATGCTGAACAAAAAATTCAGGAAATTATGAAAATCATGGCTAAATAGGCTCTAGAAAGAAGGACTATATGGATCACTCTCACCAATCCCACCACACCCAGAACGATAATCACTCGTGCTGCTCTATCGAAAAGAAACCGAAAACAGAGAGCACATCTGTAATAGATCCCGTATGCGGCATGACAGTAAATCCACCAGCCGCTAAGGGAAAATCCGAACACAAGGGCGAATCATACTTTTTTTGCAGCACTAAATGTAAAATGAAGTTCGAGGAGAATCCCGAAAAATATTTAAACAAAGAAAAATCAAAAGAACCAACTGTGTCGAAAGACGTTGAATACACTTGCCCGATGCACCCAGAGATAATTCAAATGGGGCCAGGTTCGTGTCCGAAATGTGGAATGGCTCTTGAACCAGTAATGATCTCGCTCGATCAAGAAGAGGATAATATTGAATATCTCGATATGAAAAAAAGATTTTGGGTGGCAACAGCTCTCTCCATCCCCCTTTTGTTTATCACAATGGGGGGCCGCCATTTTCTGCATTCGCTCGAACTTCAATCTCTTTTTGGGTATATTGAATTTGCACTCGCTACACCCGTAGTGATTTGGTGTGGATGGCCGTTTTTTGAGAGATTTGTTCAGTCGTTAAAAAATAAAAGTCCCAACATGTTTACGCTCATTGGGCTTGGGGTTGGCGTCGCATATATTTTTAGTATTGTCGCGCTATTCTTCCCTCACTTTTTCCCAAAGTCCTTCATAGATTCTATGACCGGAGAAGTAGGTTTATATTTTGAGCCTGCCGCTATCATTGTAACACTCGTTCTATTGGGCCAAGTGCTAGAGCTAAAAGCACGAGGACAAACTGGTGCGGCGATTAAAGCTCTCCTTAATCTCGCACCGAATAGCGCGACAAAGATTAATTCGGACGGAACCGAAGAAGAGGTGTCAGTAGACCAAATCCATATTGGAGACCAGTTACGTGTTCGTCCAGGCGACAAAGTTCCAGTAGATGGCATTGTGGTGTCAGGACACAGCTCCGTGGATGAGTCGATGATCACTGGAGAGTCCCTCCCAGTTCAAAAAACCGAAGGCGACAAAGTTGTTGGGGCAACGATAAATGGAACTGGGTCATTTGTTGTAAAGGCGGAGAAGATTGGAAAAGACTCACTCCTATCGCAAATTGTTCAGATGGTGGCAGAAGCACAGCGATCACGTGCTCCAATTCAAAAACTTGCCGATCAAATTTCTGCTTTTTTTGTACCGACGGTTATTATTGCAGCAATCACGACAGCAGTCGTATGGAGCATTTGGGGTATCGAACCAAAACTCGCGTATGCGGTTGTAAATGCTGTTGCTGTTCTCATTATCGCCTGTCCTTGTGCTCTCGGACTCGCAACGCCTATGTCAATCATGGTGGCCACAGGGCGTGCCGCTAGCATGGGAATTTTATTTAAAAACGCCGAAGCTATTGAAACACTGAGAAAAGTAGACGTTCTCGTTATTGACAAAACTGGTACGGTTACTGAGGGTAAACCAAAACTAATGAATGTAGAAAGCTACTCGAATTATTCTAAAGATGATCTCCTTCGCTTAGTCGCAACTCTTGAAAAAGAAAGTGAGCATCCCCTGGCTGCCGCTATCGTTGCAGGCGCATCCCACCTGAAGTTAGCGAAAGCGCAATCGTTTTCGTCCATTACTGGAAAGGGAACGCAGGCAACTATTGAAAACCAGTTCGTCTCAATTGGGAATATAGCTTTGATGAAAGACCTCTCAATCTCTGTTGCCTCAGCTGAAGACCGCGCTGATGAGTTGAGAGGTCAAGGCCATACGGTCATGTATGTAAGTATTGAGAAGACTTTTGCAGGCATTATAAGTGTTGCAGATCCAATCAAGCAGACATCAGCGGCTGCGATTAAGTCACTACAAGAATCCGGCATAAAAGTTATTATGTTAACAGGCGATAATCAAAGAACCGCAGATGCCGTGGCAAAATCCGTTGGCCTCAATGAAGTGGTCGCCGAGGTTCTTCCTCAACAAAAAACAGATGTCATCAAGAAGCTCCAAGCCCAAGGCAAAATAGTTGCAATGGCAGGAGATGGGATCAACGATGCGCCCGCACTTGCGCAAGCCCATGTTGGAATTGCAATGGGTACGGGAACCGATGTCGCTATAAAAAGCGCTGGAGTAACCCTCGTTAAGGGCGATTTAAAAGGAATCGTGACCGCTAGATCACTCAGTATTGCGACAATTAAAAATATTAAACAAAACCTATTCTTCGCATTTTTTTACAATGCCCTTGGGGTTCCCGTTGCGGCCGGAATTCTTTATCCTTTTTTCGGCATCCTTCTGAATCCTATGTTCGCTGCATTAGCTATGAGCTTGAGTTCCGTATCAGTCATTGGAAATGCTCTCCGCCTAAAATCCGCCTCTCTAAAGGAGGAATCAAAACTGTAAAATGCCCATCGGCACACATTTGAATGCTTGTTAGTTTTGATATATTCAATGACCGAGAACTCGATGCCAGAGCAACCATCCCACCGACTATGAGAAATATTTAATGAATTCTAACGCAGCATAGTTAATTTTAAGGATTATTCATTTGCTCCGCGCCAGAAAGCCACTATTCTGTTTGCATAATTTCACCAGAGGGGGAGAAATGAAAATTACATTACTAACATTACTAACACTGCTTTCTACGCAATTATTTGCTCAACAGTTGCCTGTTCAAGGACCATCGGACGAACAGATTGAAGCGATGGCACTTCACAACCAACAGGTTGCAAAGCGAGAAAGAACGCTTGGGCCCATTGGCTACAGAAGTGCCAATGTAAAACACTTTTATGAGTGGGATAAAACTGGGTACATTCTTACAAGCGATGACGATTTTTATGGCTTAGCTGAGGAGATGAAGCAGCAATTGGCACAAAACCTCCCGCAAGACGTCACCTTGATTGTTTACACTCAATCAAGTAGCAAAAGCTATCAAAAGCAGTTGTTTACGTCTTACTCGCAATACATTCCTAAAGAAAGACTCGTTGTTCTTCAGGTTCCACCGAGCGGAATGAATGACTTCTGGACACGAGATAATACTCCAGTTCCTGTTTGGGTTGACGGGAAATTTTCCTTAGTAGATGCGCAATATTATTATAATTTCGAGCCCGATGCTTTCATTAGCCAGTTGTTCGCGGTTGATATGGATGCCCATAACTATTTCTATGAAGGCGGTAATATGGCCGTCAACACGCGTGGGGAATGTATTCTCGTGAATAGAAATAAAAAATACCCAGGTGGCACTTCTGATACTGCTGCAATTCCGGACGACATTTTTAAGACCAAATATGGTTGCACAAAAATAATTCGATTTAAGCACCTCAAGGGAATCGGTCACACCGACGAAGTCGTAAAATTCATGACTGATGATATCGTCGTTACGGATACCGAGGAGTACGTTGATACTTTAAAAAAAGCAGGCTACACGGTGCATGTTTTGCCTGAAGCCGAGCTTCCATATGAGACGTACGTAAATTCTCTGCAGGTCAATGATGTTCTTTTTATTCCAATTTTTGGCGAAAAGAATGATCAAAAGGCTGTTGATATTTACAAGAACTTAAACTTGGGTCTTAAGATCGTCACTATGGACTCAAGAGAGATTTCCACTCAGGGCTGGGGCTCAATCCACTGCTTTACAATGAATTATCCTCCAGCGACTCTAGATCAAATAGTTTTACAAATGAATGGAACAGTTGTTCACTGATCTCGTTCTCTCAAAGTGAAAGTCTGATTATCCACTCCGTTGCTACCTAGATTTTCTAGGTAGCAAATTCTAAAAAACTTCGGTCGGCATAATCACTGCCACGCAAATCTTCCTAATAAATCCAATTGCAAAATAATTTGCACTTTTTTTGCAGAGGTATCCTGGAAATATATCGATGAAAAAACTAAAGGTGTAATCTTCGCTTATCAACGTCGAGGCATGCCTCTTTAAAAACTTCGGGTAGAGTCGGGTGTGCGTGACAGGTTCTTGCAACGTCCTCCGCACTGCCGCTAAACTCCATTACCGATACGGCATGTGGGATCATTTCGCTGGCTCTTGGACCCACAATGTGAACTCCCAGAATTTGATCTGTTGATGCATGCGCTAGAACTCGAATGAGGCCTTCGGTATCACTCAATGAGCGCGCACGGGCGTTCGCTGAAAAAGGAAAAGTTCCCACCTTGTAAGGCACGCCTTCTGAAACGAGCTCCTCTTCCGTCCGTCCCACCGCAGCCAGCTCAGGCGTTGTATACACAACACTCGGTATCGCTTGGTAATTGACATGCCCAGCTCTGCCGGCCATCAATTCTACCGCTGCTACAGCCTCCTCAGACGCCTTATGCGCAAGCATAGGCCCTTCAATCACATCACCTACTGCATAGAGCCCAGTTACATTTGTTTCGAAATTTTTATTTACTTTAATTCGTCGTTTAGAATCAACCTCTACACCAAACGACTCTACTCCGAGGCTCTCGGAATACGGTCTTCGCCCAACTGCCACTAGCAAGCGATCACACTCAAGTTCTGAACGTTTTCCCTCAGCATTCTCAATGACAACAGCCACACCGGATGCTGTATTCTTGGCTCCGTGGCACTTTGTTGAAAGTAAAAATGTCATTCCTTGTTTTTCTAACGATTTATATAGCTCTTGGGCTGATGCCTTATCTACGCCGCCCGCTAAAATTCGATCTTGAGCTTCTATTATAGTTACTTTCGCTCCAAGCCTTAACCACACTGATCCCATTTCAAGGCCAATAAATCCACCCCCTATGACAACAAGATGTTTTGGCACTTCTGAAAAAGAAAGTGCTTCGGTGGAGCTCACAATGGTCTGACCATTAAATTTTAGAAATGGAAGCTCAACAACCTCGCTGCCCGTAGCAATTAGAACTCGTTTGGCTGAGATGTCCTTTTTTATGTCGTTATCAGAGACTTCAATTATCCAATCTTCATTACGTTTTTCCTTAAGCCGTCCTGTACCGAGAAAACGATCGATTTTATTCTTGCGAAATAAGAAGTCTACTCCTTGCGCAAGACCATTTACTACGGAGTCTTTATGTTTCATGATCCCGCCTAAGTCGAACCGCAATCCATCGGCAAAAATACCTTGAAGTGGAAAACGCACTTTAGCTGCGTAAAAATTTTCCGTTGCATCAAGAAGTGCTTTTGAAGGTATGCAGCCGACGTTTAGGCATGTGCCACCGAGCTTTTTTCTTCTCTCGATGCATGCCACTTTCATTCCTAGTTGCGCCGCACGAATAGCCCCAACATATCCTGCAGGGCCGCCTCCGATAACTACTAAATCATACATATTGCCCTTACCTAAATTAGAATTCTATTTTATCTTCTCTTCTCTATTTCTTTTCCACAGACTTCTTTTTTTCCGCTATTTCCTTTTCGTAGATTTCATTGATTTCCCAACACTTTGATTTTTTAAATACCTTGTTCAGTCGCCCTTTTTTTTCTGCACACTCGTGGGCGGCCTGAGCTTTTCCATCCTCGGTCGCCGCATTAATCGCATCTTTGCAGTCGTTATGACAGGCGCTAATAATATCCTGCGAAGGTTTTCCAACTGCACCATTTTGAGCCACGGCGCTGAACCCTGAAAAAATAAACAATACAGCAATAAACAACCCAGGCTTCATAAACTCTCCTTCTTTGTTAGATCATAAGATATATTGACTTCATCAAATACTTGCGTAACCATGTAACTATGTACCAAAGTAAAATCGAAGTCACAGAAATTTTTCAGGCAGTAGCGGAAAAAACAAGATTAAGAATCATGCGCATAATGGTTTCCTTGCCACGCGAGGAAGCCTGTCTTTGCGATATGACTGACGCGCTGCTTGAGCCTGAGCATAACGTTTCTCGCCATTTAAAGATTCTAAGACAAGTTGGTCTGCTATCGGCGTACAAAGACGGCCGCTGGGTTTATCATCAGCTTAGCACAAGCCCACACATAAAAAGCTTCAGTAAACTCATCGCAAGCTTGCCTGACGACAGTGGAATATTCGAAAATGATCTTAAGCGATTTAAAGTTGAGCTTGCAAAACGAACTGCAAAAAAATGTATCAAAGACGGTCCTCAAACTTCTACGAAGCCGAATAAATACGAAGCCAAATGACTAATATTTTGATCCTTTATTCATTTCTGTTCGCCGTGCCGATGTCAATGGCCCAAGCGAGTGATTGTGCATCCCATGTTCAATCCGCCAACGATCTCTACAAATGTGCTTTAGATCAAGATCCACGTATTCGTTCATTACTGGCTCGCGAAAAAGCGCGTACTGGTCGCGATAAGGAAGCGCGACAGATTCCTAATCCTGTGGGTGAATTTGAGGGAAGTTCGGGAGAAGTTGGCGTGTCAATCGTACAACCGATTGAAATCGGTGGTAAGCGGTCGGCGAGAATTAAGCTTAGCGGCGTCGAAAATGAAATCTCGTTGCTAGAGGAAAAACTTGAGTTCGGTGAAATAGCTCTAACAATCATTCAAAACATTACGAGGCTGTCGCAAACCAATACGAAGTTGAAATTACTTGAAGACACTAGAAAATCTCTCATCAATCTTTCAACAAAACTCAAAGCCAAAGCCGTCCGCTCCCCCCAGGACCGCACTGCCTTAAATATATTTCAGATGCAAAGTACTCTTATCGAAGCGCGGCTCATTAACTTAAGACGTGAGCAAGCGCAGGCCACGCGACTGATCGAAGCGTCCTTTGACGGAAAATTTGGTGATTTGAGCAAGGTGACGGCCCCTGAAGTTAAAAAGTGGCCAAGCCTTGAGGGCTTGCAACCGAGTTCTGGACTTAATGTGCGCTTAAGGGAACTGGCAATCAAAAGATTCGAAGCGAAAGCCAAGGTGCAAAAAAGTGCCGCATGGCCTGACGTCGCGATTGGCCCTCTTTATTTCAAAGACGAAAGCTCCGCAAACGGTGCCATCGGCCTAAAGCTTGGCTTCGGATTGCCTCTTTGGAATCGAAACCAAGGGGCTGTTCTCCAGAGCGAAGCGGAATTAGAGGAAACGCGCTTATCTTCTGGGTACGCGCTCGCGCAAGCGCGGTTTTCAATTGAGGTTTTTATCGACTCGTATAAAAATCTTGTTACGTTTTTATCTCAAACTTCTTCCTCACCATCGCTCCAAAAATCCGTCAAGGAGACGCTTCAGCTATTTTCACGAGGCATGGTCGAACCTTCGAATGTGATCGAAACCTATCGAACCGCGTACGAAACTATGGAAGCCGTGCAGGAAGCGGAGTATAGCGCAATTACGTATTACTGGATGATTCAAACTGCATTAGGTGAAATACCCAAGGAGATTCCATGAAATTATTTACCCTAACTTTTTTCATTGTGTTCTCCGCATTTGCGGATGAGGAAGCGTCCGCTCCTGCAAAGGACCGTGTGGGGCCTGGCAAAGCTGTAGTTGCGGCAAGCGCCGAGGACGGTGTAAAGCTTTCTGAAAAAGGCCTTAGGACGCTCGAGCTTAAGTTTTCTGAAGTCAAGAGCGCAGAGGTATCGGTTCCGAAGTCCTCATTGATCCACTTTCAGGATTTTTCGGCGATTTACCGGGAGCGTAGCGGTTGGTTCAAGATGATTGAGGTCGAGCCCATCATTAAAAATGGCACCGCTAAAATCTCTTCCAAGGAGCTTAAAAATGGTGATCGAGTTGTGGTGGAAAACGGCGGTCTGTTACGCGTGGTTGAGCTAGATATCTTTGGCCCAGAGGCAGATGCTTGTGCCGACTAGTTTGGAATAACTAATGATAAATAAGATTATACATTTTTCCGTTTACCATCGCGGCATCGTCCTCTTCGCAACGGGCTTACTCGCGCTGCTAGGTTGGTACAGCTTCACTCATTTACCGATTGACGCCGTACCCGATATCACGAACGTGCAAGTGCAGGTCTTTGCGGAGGCCGGCGGGCTTTCCGCGGAGCAAGTCGAACGGAGTATTACTTTCCCTATTGAAAAATCAATGGGCGGGATTTCCGGCGTTATTCAAGTTAGGTCCTTGAGTCGCTTTGGCCTCTCAGTTGTGAATGTTATTTTTAAAGACGGCTCCGACATCTATCGCGCGAGACAACTTGTTTCAGAGCGCTTACAAGGGGCGGTTTCAGAGTTACCCGTGAGTGTCGAGCCTAAACTTGGTCCGATTTCAACGGGCCTCGGAGAAATTTTCTTCTATGCGTTGCGATTTGAAGACACAAAAGAAAAACCGTCTCTAGCTCAACTTATGGAACTTCGCTCGATTCAAGAGTGGGTTGTGAAACCACGAATTTTGACCGTGTCAGGCGTTGCCGAAGTGAACACGATTGGTGGGTTTGAAAAACAATTCCATGTCCAACCAGATCCTGTAAAAATGCTACGCTATGGTGTCAGCTTCGCAAGCATCGTGGAGGCACTCAAAAACAGCAATGCCAACGTCGGCGGCGGATACGTGCAGCAAACGGGCGAACAATTTGTCGTTCAAGGGTCAGGTTTGCTTTCAACCATTGAAGATATCAAAGCCACTCCCCTTCGTCCTTTAAATTCAATCACGGCCCTAACGATAAAGGACATCGCCAAGGTTTCACTCGCCTCCGAACTTAGAACAGGGGCTGCATTGGTGCGCGGCCAAGAAGCCGTTCTTGGAACTGCGATGATGTTGCTTGGAGAAAATAGCCGTGAAGTCAGTGAGAGTGTCGGAAAAAGAGTCGCGGAAATTTCTCAAAGTCTCCCGAAAGGTGTGGTCCTTGAAGTACTTTATGATCGATCCAACCTTGTCGATGAGACATTAGGCACGATCGAGCACAATCTTCTAACGGGCGCGGCTCTTGTTATCGTTATTCTTTTACTGCTATTAGGAAATTTGCGAGCAGCACTCATAACAGCCGCCGTGATTCCTCTTTCACTGTTACTTACATTCATCTTTATGAAATGGTTCGACATCTCAGGGAACTTGCTAAGTCTCGGTGCCTTGGATTTTGGGATCATCGTCGATGGCGCCGTGATTGTCTTAGACCATTGTGTTCGAAAGCTTCATGATGCGGGGGTGAGACTTAAGCGCAATTTGACACCTCTCGAAGTCCAACAAACTGTTTGCGATGCCACTTTTGAAATTAGACAAGCCGCAGGTTTTGGCGAACTGATTGTCGTCGTTGTCTTTCTTCCAGTGCTAGCGTTGACTGGAATCGAAGGAAAAATGTTTCAGCCGATGGCGGCCACCTTCGCATTAGCGGTCTTTTGCGCGCTTGTTCTATCCTTTACCACCGTTCCTGCATTGGCTGCGACTTTCCTTCGCGGTAAAGTGACCGAAGGCAACCCTTGGCTGATGAAACAGGCGGAAAAAATATACACCCCTTTATTTACAAAAGCTGTTCACTTTAGGTTTGTGACGATTACGATTGGGGCATTGGCAATAGTTCTAGGCTTCGTACTTTTTTCTCGTCTCGGCGGAGAGTTTCTACCGCAGATGGACGAAGCCTCAAGAACGCTTCAGTTCGTAAGACCTGTGAATATTTCGCTCGACCAAGCCCTTAGGCTCCAGGAAAAATCAGAAAAAATCATTACCGAGTTTCCTCAAGTGAAAGCCGTATTTAGTCGCATCGGAACCGCCGAAGTGGCCACAGACCCAATGGGTATTAATCTTGCCGATACATTTGTCACTTTTCACGACCGAAGTGCGTGGCCAACTGACGAAAATGCTCCTGAAACATGGTCGGAGCTGACTGAAAAAATGGTTGATCGGCTTGTCGAGGAAGTTCCCGGCCAGCGCGTGCTTGTAAGCCAGCCGATCCAAATGCGCTTTAACGAATTGCTCGAAGGGACCAGGGCAGATGTTTCTGTTAAGGTTTTTGGAGATGAGTTTTCAAGTCTTATCGAGACTTCAGAAAAAATCGCAGCCGCTGTTCGCACTATTCCTGGCGCGGGTGATGTCGAAATTGAACTTCAGGGAATGTCTCCGATTCTTAAAATCACCCCAAATCAGTCGTTTTTAGCTCCTCTTGGTGTTCCGAAGAGCGAAGTATTAGAAACCATCAGCACGGCTCTAGGGGGAGAGGAAGTGGGCTATGTCTATGAGGGTATCAGGCGCTATCCAGTCATCGTGAGGCTTGAGGAGTCTTTGAGATCGGATCTTAATGTCATCCGATCTCTCCCGGTGGAGCTTGCTGAACGCACTCTGGCGCCACTGAGTCAGGCCGCAACGATAGAGTTTGACGAAAGCTATGGTGTCGTTAACCGAGAGCAGGCAAAGCGTCGTGTGGCTGTATTAATCAATCCGCGCGGAGTAGATACGGAAACGTTCGTGATGGCCGCCCAAAAAAAAGTAGCTAAAGAAATTAAACTTCCTGATGGGATCTATCTTGAGTGGGGCGGAAACTTTAAAAATCTAATTCAGGCGAGAAGCCGTCTTGCGATCTTCGCCCCTGTTGCACTCCTTTTGGTGCTAGCAATGGTTTATTGGGCCTTTGGCAGCATCGCCCAAACCCTGCTGGTTTTCATGGGTGTTCCGTTTGCACTTGTTGGTGGTGTTGTTGGACTTATGCTAAATGGCCTCCCGTTTAGCATCTCCGCCGGGGTTGGATTTATTGCGCTTGCAGGAATTTCCGTGCTCAATGGGGTCGTGCTTATAAATTGTTTTAATGATTTAAGAGCCCAAGGTGTGCGCGGTATAGAGCTGGTTCGGAAAGGAACGACTTTGAGGCTACGCCCCGTTTTGATGACGGCACTTGTTGCGATTTTCGGTTTCGTCCCGATGATGATTTCAACGGGAATTGGGGGAGAAGTTCAACGCCCTCTTGCGTCCGTTGTAATTGGTGGCCTCTTCTCATCTACGCTACTCACCTTAATCGTTATTCCGATTCTGTATTTGGTATTCGAAAAGTTTATGACTCTCCCGGTGGAAAGTAAAAGCTCTAGAAATCAGACTGGAGACCCGTCGTGAAAAAATCAATTTTTGAAGTGCCGAAAATGGACTGTCCGTCTGAGGAGAATATGATTCGTTTGGCGCTCAGGGCAGTTGCTGGAATTGAAAACTCCAAGTTTGATTTGGTGGAGAGAAAAGTTACAATTATTCACGGGAATGATGCGTCCCTAATATTGAATGCTATTGAGCCGCTTGGCTTTGGCGCACGTCTCTCCACCACTGAAGAATTATCAAAAGAGCAATTCGAGGACATCAATGCAACAGTTCAAACGCTCGAAGAGAACCCCGCCGAGGCCCGCGTTTTAAAACAGCTTTTGGCCATTAATTTCACGATGTTTGTAGCCGAAATCATCATCGGATGGCTCGCGCAATCCACCGGTGTAATCGCTGATGCGATGGACATGTTTGCCGACTCCGCCGTTTACGGCGTAAGTCTTTACGCTGTTGGCAGGGCTCTTTCCACACAATACAAAGCGGCTCGCCTGAGCGGTTATCTCCAAGGAGCACTCGCTTTGTTTGCGCTTTTTGAAGTAGTTAGGCGATTCATTTTTGGCAGCGAGCCTTGGGCACAATATATGATGGTCATTTCTTTAATTGCGTTGATCGCAAACGTAACCTGCCTCTTTTTGATTTCAAAGCATCGTGGTGGGGGCATTCATATGAAGGCCAGTTGGATTTTTTCGACTAATGACGTTATCGCTAATTTGGGAGTTATTTCGGCTGGTGCAATGGTCTACTTTTTCAAATCGCCAATTCCAGATTTGATTGTCGGTTTTATCATAAGCATTGTTGTAGTCCGGGGAGCATGGGTAATTTTGAAAATATCTAAAGTCCCAACTTAAAAAGGTAAGCCACTCGGGGAGCTATGCTACTGAGGCGCATGGAGGTATCCCGGGTTTCACTGGGCGCGCCGCCTCGGCACCTTAAACTGATGTACTCATGTCCGGACGTCGTTGCCTATTTTAATACGTCTCTAGTTACTGGTATATATTTGATTGATGGAAAAGAATACTCTCGTACGAACTACTCGATCAGTGCCGAAGTTGAAAATATTGATTCAAGCGGCGACTGCGAAGATATTAAATAGCCACGTAAAAAACCTGTGCAATAAGATAGTGAGCAATAATAAGCAAACTCAAATTCATATTACCAATATGGACGGGCCCTCTGAGTGAGGCTTGGCCGCATGAGTTTCTCCCTACCTAAGTAACTATAAGGGAAGGACCTTGATCTCACCAAACGGATCATGGCTATTCACCATAAAGTGATGTCAAAGAGCCGGAGTATTCGAAGAATTTCGTCGTTCGACTCATTATAGTTCTTTGCTTTGGCTCATTTTTTCAATTTCGATATTTTTTTTAATACAATCCATTATCAAGTCAGTGGACCAGGCGTCCGAGTTAGCTGGGGGTTTTAATCCAAGCTTATTGAAATTCTCGGCAATATCCTCTACCGAAATTCCCGCATCCATATCCTCAGCCATTTTAGCTAACACCCACTGCTCAGTACTTTTTTTAATAGGCCGTCCCCGTTCTCGCATCCAACCGTAAGGCAGTGGTTCCGGCCGTTCATAGTATTTCGCTTCGGCTGCCGAACTCGCGCCCAGCTCAAAAACTTTTTTGACTCTTTTAAGGCTACACCCGATAAATTGAGCTGCTTCTTCAAGTGTGTTTTCTCGGTCTAAATACCACTTTATTTTCTCATAGGTAGCACCACGCTTACTATACTGAGGCCCCATATCAATTCGTATTTCGACTGATGGCCTCCCATCTTCGTCATAATGCACGCCGACGATGTGTGTTTCATGTTTTTCGCTATTTCTGCGGTTAAGCTTCTTCGGTGGATCGAGAGGAAAAGATTTGGGTACTCGCTTTCCTGATCGTCGTATTTTTTCTATTCGGCGCCGATCAGCTAATCCCCAATCGACTATTTCACTTTTTAGAGTTTGCTGATACTGAGCGATCTCATCTAAAGATGGACGGAACCCTGGTTCTTTTTCATTTTTAGCAATCCAGCTTCGAAGAATTTTAGAACTATCTTTTTCAAATTTCACTGAAAACCCTCAATCGAGTTGGGAGCGTCCGATTGAACTTCGGATAATAGAGTAGGAATTCTTTTATCACACAAAAAAGTGAAGGAAGAGTATGACTCTCGGTAGCGCCGCGTCGTCACCGGCGAATGAGCCTATTCTCTTGAAATTAAGAATTAATGTTAACTTTAGTACATGACGTTGTGCCGAAAATTAATCCAGTCAATTTGCCAGAAGCGTCGTAGCTGAGAGGCTCCCTTATCACGATCCTGCTGACACACACCCTACTTTCGAAGAGGACAAATGTCTGGATCGTTTGAACTGTCCATATATCATACGATGCAGGTCAAATTTGAAGATGGCTCGATTGGAGTCGGCTGATAAGCTGCAAAAAAAAGGGATTCTTTCGAATCCCCTTTTTATCTCTAATATTTACTTTTTTAACTGAATCTTCAGCAATTCAGCTGCACGAGCCGCTACGTCGCAATACTCGGAATCACCATACTCACCGCAGACCGTTTCGGTAGCGAACTTCACATCGCCTAGACAAGGCAATGCTACGGAGTTCAAGTCACCCTTGGACTTTGTGAGTTGGTTCGAACACTTAAATGCCCATGCCGAATCTTTTGCCGGCAATGGTTGCTCGAAGTTCCACCCAGCAAAGAACGCAGGTTGTTTTGCGCTAATCACATCTTGCTCTATTGAACGTGCAACAATTTGTCTTCCCGGATCGTTGCTACTGTAAATCAGACTGTCAGACATATAATCTTGCCAGTACTTGGATTTAGACCACGCAATACTCTCTAGTATCTGATCAACTGACAACGGCGCGATAGAGGCATTTTGAGCTTTCTGATCTCCGATAATGCCTGGATCATTCGCCGCTTGGCTTTGCTGTGAACTAAACGCCATCAAAATATAGACCACAAATGCAAAAACCGGCAATGTAAGGTCGTAGAATTTATGTCTTCTAAATGTAAGCCCTTCGGTCTCACCTTTCTTATTATTTTCTTGAACCACTCTCTTAACGTAAAATTTAATATCTTGTAGACACTTTTTAATATGCATAGTTTGCTCCTCGGTAAAATAACCATCCTCTGAAAAATAAGCGTTAGTTTTCCAAAATTCTTTATCCCCAGCCATTGTTTTCATAAGCTTAAATATTCTTATGTCTTTATCGGACTCGAACTCCTCGTCATAGGGATGATCCGTAAAGTTGACGTAGTTCTTTGGAAACTTTGAAAAATAACTGTTGTTCTCCAACGCTTCTACAAGTCCTACCTGAATAAAACGATGGATAGTCTCCTCTGCTGAACCGACTTCCGGTTCAGGCTCTTTCTCGGTTATCTCTATTATTGTCATTGGTTTGATTCGCGTTAAATTAAATATTTTTAGCGAATAGTCATCGGCTGTGATTTCTACGACCTGATCTGCGGTCAATCTCACACAAGGAATATCTCGTGGATCGTCTGATGGTTTTTCAGGATACACCTTACGGCCTAATCCTTCGTGCCCAGAGACTAGCTCAATATCTACTTTTTCTTTTTCCCCAACATTCATACACCCTCCTATTTACCCCTTCGCAGATGAATCAATCCTCAATCTGCAATTCACTCAAGTTACGCTTCAGTTCGCGATATTTTTTCTTAACTTCTCCTTTTGACTTTTTAACTTTAATAAAAAGATCGGCTTTAAGAATATCTATTACTCTCTTCTTTTTCGAATTCGGCAATAATCCAAGCGCTTCCACGATAGATTCTTCTACATCACCCGCGAATACTGGCACTCTATATATAAGAGCATTCATATTAACTCGGAAAACTTGTGCGATTTTCGCAAGCTCAATTGCAGATATTTCACGCACGCACCCTTCAATTTTTGCAATAACTGAACGCTCTAAATGTGCTTTTTTCGCTAGATCTTCTTGTGTAAGTTTTTTTGACTTTCTCAACTCACGAATTTTGCTAGCAATTGTTTTTCTTTGTTCATTCATATTTAGTCATTTAGCGATATTCGCAAATTTAGGACAATAAAAAATGTTGGATAAGTATTCTTTACTCGAATACAAACTCGTTTCTACAGCAAATTTACCTGTAGAACTGATGAATAACGATTATAAAATGTGCGATATTCGCACGATGGAAAACAAACCTATGTATTACGGTAGCTTAGTCGAGACCAACTTTTATACAGGGAAAATATACATATTTTCTCATTTTATAGACACCATTCCGAGAAATTGGACTGATACAAAGGATAGGAAAGACATTATGAATAATACAGCTAATTTAAAACTAATAAAGATGACCAATCAATATGAGCACAGCGAACGTATTAAGTTGTTATACGAATTATTACCGCAAATGGATGACGAGAGAGTTGTAGCTATTTATCTGCGCTTCTGGGAATCGCTAACAATTGCTGAGATTGCGAAGACGCTTGGCAAATCATGGATATATACAAATGAATTAATTGAGAGTTCACTTTTGAAGCTTCGTGGGGAAATTCAAAAGATTAATAAACAAGTGCAACTTACCGTTGCTTAAAAAGGGGTTAGTATGAATACAGTTACAGAAACAAACAAGTTTACGCGCTTTCAGGTCTTTATCGGTGACGTAGACGTAAGTGGAAGCGTTAAGAAAATTAAGAATGTCGGAATGTCTTACCTTGGCGAAGGTCAGAGTATTTTTTCTCTTCGATTATGGTCGCTATCGTGGGAACGATATTTTGTGCTTCCGGATAAAAAGAATCCATCGAAGTACGTAATTATGACTCGTGAACCATCAAAGAATCCCGAATCGAAGAATAAGTATTACTGGAACATCGTAGGTAACGCCACTACCGATACAAAAAACGGAGTCATGCGATTAGATTTCGATTTGTTGCTAAAGCCGATCTACATGAATCTGTATCCGGAACCATACGCCCAGGCGAAAAATGTTCCGGAACCAGATCGATTAGACGAAGCCGTTTAATATGAAATCAATTGGCTGAATAGTTGAGTCTCTAGATTACACAGGAGTACCAATGAAAACATATTCAAATATTATGTTACTGGGGCTTTGCATTCTTACAATGATGCTCGCCCCTGAGTTTGCAAATGCGAGTCTCGAATCGAGCTTAATAGGGATTAAAACAAAACTAACTGGCGTTATTCTGCCTTTGTTATCGGTGATAGGAATTGCGATTGCCGCAATATCCTTTTTCACCGGCAATCCGAACGCGAAACAACACATCGTGTATGCCGTTCTCGGATGTATGTTTGGTTTTGGTGCCCAAGCGATTGTTGACTTTATTTCGCAGACCGTGCGTTAGGCGCAACTATGGAAAACGAAGAAGTATTGAATTCTCGTGTGCCGAGGGCACTAGAAATGAAATCAAAGTTGTTTGGGTTTGAACTTCCCGACCTGCTGCTCATTTTTATGAACCTCGCTGTGACAAATTTAATCTTTGGAGGATCGTCGTTTCGCTACGTTCTCGTTTGGGGAACAACGTCTGGAATGGCGTTGTTCTTATTTTTTACCAAGCGCGGTCGGCCCGACAACTACCTCCAACATTTAATTGAGCACTATGTAAAGCCTGTTCACTTTGCTGCCGGTCGCGGCGACAAGAGATATAGGAAATTGAAGAAAGGTTCCAATGAGTAAAAAACATAAAGAAGCAAGTTTAGCCGAGGAATTACCCTATTGGGATTTTATCGATGATCCTAAAGGGCACGCCGTACT
>JAIEOS010000076.1 GCA_019750295.1 Bdellovibrionales bacterium
AAGATCGCTAGCGAGGATAGGCGATCATGAGGATGTCGCGATCGGTGCGGCGAATTTTATGGATTTCGAGGGGGATCCGCTTCTGGATATTTTCCAGGTGGAGGGAGTCGGTCCAACTGATGCCGTCCCCCAAAATATCAGGAGACATGAACTGATACAGTTTTTGAAAGGAGTGATTTCGCAGGAACTGCGAAAAGGTGAACGTTCCGCCTTCCACATACAACGAATAGATTTGCTGCTTGTACATCCACCGTAGCATATCTTCGCTGATTCCCGCATTCGACTCGATGAAATATTGTTCGACGTTCAGCTGTGGACTGACCTTCGAGGTTAAAAGAAAAATCGAACTGGGTTCGTGAGTTTTTAAAAGCTTCGAGCCTCTAAGAAATTCACTGGCCGTGCCTTTGGGATCATAGATGACAATTTTATTTTTCTTGCGACCTTCGAAGGCCGTGTCTCGAAAATCAAGAAGTGGATCATCATTGAGTAATGTGCGCGCGCCAATTAGAGTGGCATCGTGGTGGGCTCGGAGAACTCGTCCTAGTCGCCGAGACGTCTCGGATGTGATCCAACGGCTCTCCCCATTTTTAAGCGCAATCTTCCCATCTAAACTTGAAGCCAGCTTTAAAGTGATAAATGGCATTTGCGTTTGAATATTCCAAAGAAAAACTTCGGCCAGGCGCTTTGATTTTTCTGAAAACTCCGAATCAAACTCCACTTGAATTTTATTCTTTCTTAAAATTTCTAGGCCGCGACCCGAAACCAACGGATTTGGATCTTTGACTCCCACAACGACTTTTTTGAACGGTTCTCTGGCGACACGATCCGCACAAGGAGGAGTTTTTCCATGATGAGAACAGGGCTCTAAGGTGACATACATGATTCCGCCACGTAACTCATCACTGTTGAGATTTTTAAGAGCATTCACTTCGGCATGGGCTTCGCCGAATTTCGCGTGATAACCCGAGGCCAGAAATCGATGTTCCGCATCGACAATCACGCAACCGACAAGAGGATTCGGAGAAACCCAACCGGCCCCTTTGTATCCTTCGCGAAGCGCTAGGCTTTGCGCCTCTCGCGAAGTGATCGGATCAAATTTCTTGTAAGTTTTAGCCACCGCGATCTCCTTACGCAACGTCCTATGAATGACATAGAAATTTCTAACAGTCTATGGGATACTTTTCTCCTATGGAATTTACTTCAGCATCACCCAATCCGCACTTCGCAGATGTTATGGACATTGACCCTAAAGATGTGCTCAAGCACCAGTCTGAACTTTGCATTATTGATGTTCGTCGCGACGACGAATTCACGGGCGAACTCGGACATATTTCATCGGCGAAATTAATTACGCTGGATCGTCTCGAGGAAGAAATCGATTCTCTCCCCAAAGATAAACCCATCGTTTTCGTGTGTCGCAGTGGTGGGCGCTCGGCTCAAGCTTCGGAGATCGCCCTCGATTACGGTTGGGAAAATGTTTACAACATGCGCGGCGGAATGCTTCTTTGGAACGAGTACGGACTCAATGTCGAAAAATAATCCCTCTTACGTCTTTATTAATCGCACATTGAACATGCGCAAAATCAAGTGCGTTGGCTTTGATATGGATCACACATTGGTCCGATACAACAGCCAGGCCTTTGAACATCTCGCACACAAAACACTTCTTGATAAACTCATTAAAGAACGCGGCTATCCAGAGATGATTCGCACCCTTCCGTTCGATTACAATTCTGTGATTCGCGGTTTAGTTATCGATTCGGTGAAGGGAAATTTACTCAAGGTCAGCCGACATGGCGCCATCCGTGTCAGTCGTCACGGAACTCAACGCATTGACTATCGCGATCAACAGAAGAGTTACCGCGGGACATACGTGGATCTCGGCGATAAAAACTTCTCTGCGATTGATACGGCGTTTTCGCTTTCGGTGGCGATCTTGTTTGGTCAACTCGTGGATGTTCGTGATGCGAACCCCGGGACAACAATTCCGGAATATCCTCAACTCCTCAACGATATCATCGAAGTCATGGACATCGCCCACCGGGACGACTCATTAAAAAGTATAGTTCGTAAAAATTTAGCGACCTACATTTACGCCGACGAAAAAGTGGTCGAGGGCTTAGAGCGCTATAAGAAGCATGGCAAGACTCTTTTTATCGTTACGAATTCAGACTTTCACTACAGCAAAGCCCTTTTGGACTATGCCATTAATCCGTTTTTAAAGGCTCATTCCTCTTGGATGGAGCTTTTTGATTTCGTAATTACAGGTTCGCGAAAGCCTCGATTTTTCTTTGATCAGCAAAACTTTTTAAAAGTGAACCCGGCCGACGGCTCATTGACCAACTATGATCAACATCTCGTGCCGGGAATTTATCAGGGGGGCTGTGCCGACCTCTTCGAAAAGAGCCTTGGTTTACATGGTGATGATATCCTGTATGTGGGCGATCATATATATGGCGATGTGGTTCGACTTAAGAAAGATTGCAAGTGGCGGACCGCACTCGTGATTGATGAGCTCGAGCAAGAGAT
>JAIEOS010000077.1 GCA_019750295.1 Bdellovibrionales bacterium
TCTTTTGCGAAATAATCGACAAATTTCCCTTTACCCTCGTCGCCCCATTGAGCGCCAACGACCACTACTGCTGGCATGAATATTCCCCTTGTTGAATAGACACTGTTTCAGGGGGAATCTAGCCAATTCCCCTGGGGATAGCAATGGAGGATTCGCTTAATGCTCGGTATCCTGAGGATTTCGAATGTTCTTAGAGAACCAATGGTGCGGGTCATCGCTAATGGTTCGCGCAATTTCGACGAAATGACCTTTGTTTTTGAGACCGGTCTCGTAATCTTTTTTTGAGAGAGGAATATTGATCTGGAACATCACAGTTGTGCCGCAGAGGACCGAAATGATGTATTCCCCCGGAGCCCGTTCGTAAATCGTGTAATCCATCGGTTCTGAGAGAAGTTCTTTCCATGCCATAATTACCTCACCAGCTTCGGAGCCCAAGCCGTGTTGGGCGGGAGCGTATCGCTCACACGTTGATCTTGGATAAAGGACGTCAATTTTTCGACCGCTTCTTGAGAGGCCCGTTGCAAGGCCTCGATCGTTGTCGCTCCGACATGGGGAGAGTAAATCACATTCGGCATTTGGAACAGCAGAGACGATTTAGGAAGAGGCTCCGAAGGATAAACATCCGTCGCGAGGGTGAACTGAGGATGATCCTGAAGGTGAGAGATCAGCTCGTTATAATTAAAAAGTTCACCGCGAGCGGCATTCACCATCGTTGCGTGATCCTCAAACCAATCGAGGGTTGTGGCATTGATCATATGGCGAGTTTCGGTGGTCAAAGGCACGTGGAAGGTGACCACATCGGAGTGGCGAATCACTTCTTCCAAGCCTTGATAATCCACTCCGGGAGTTTGCTCGACGTACGGGTCGTGGACGAGAACTTTCATTCCGAACGCCTGGCCGAGGTGGGCAACGCGCCTTCCGATGCGGCCGTAACCAATCACTCCCAAAGTTTTTCCGTGAAGTTCCGAACCAATGAGAGGTGAACGATCCCAATTTCCCTGCTCCATTTGTTTTTTGGCGAGAAAGAATTTGCGTTGGGCAGAAAGAATGAGCATCCAGGTGAGCTCGGCGGCACTGGTCGCGTTGGCCTCTGGTGTGTGCATCACGATCACATTTTTTTCTTCGCACGCGGCCAGCTGAATATGATCAAAACCACTGGTGGCGGTAATAATCACTTTTAACCGAGGAAGTTTTGCGAGAACGGCGCTGTCGATCTTAGTTCCACTTCGAATCAATAAGGCGTCCGCAGTGTCCCAGTGAGATTTAAGTTCCCCTAAATCTTCGGCTTGATGGACTTCGCAGATATTTTTTTGCTTGAGATCGAGAATGGACTCTAAAGAATAGCGGTTCACCACTAAAACTTTAAACACGAGCTTGCTCCATGGCCTGATGGAGAGCTTTGGCGGTTTTTGTGAGATCGTCCAAAGTCATCGCGCCCATGTGGCCCACGCGAATCAACCGGCTCTTGTAGGCATCTTGCCCGGCCATCACGATAATTTTGTGCTGATCCTGCAGGATCTTTTGAACTTTTTGACTATCGATATCTTTGGGCATTTCGAGAGCGGTGAGACTAGGGCTCGGGGTCTGCGGGAAAAGCCGAATGCTGTCGTTGAGCACTTCCTTACGAAAATGAGACGCCCGATGAGCGATTTCGGCAAAGTGCTTTTGCATACCTTGGGACTCTATATATTTAAGAACCACATCGAGGGCGCGGATTAGGCTCACGGCGGAACTCCAACGGGTCTGCGTGCTGTCGTTGGCTTTTTTTTCTCCGACAAGATCAAAGTAAAAGGCCTGTCGTGGCCCTAATTTTTCGGCGCGCGCCCAGGCTTTTTCCGAAAGCGAAATGAACGAGAGGCCGGTTGGGAGCATCAAAGCTTTTTGCGATCCTGTGATCACCACATCCAAGCCCCAACGATCCATAGGGACATCGTAAGCTCCGAGGGCAGTGACCGCGTCGACGATCACTAAGCGATCGGTGTTTCGAGTGAGTTGAGCTAATGCTTCCACGGGCAGTTGAGCGCCGGTACTGGTTTCGCAGGCCTGACAAAGTATCGCTTGAATTTGGGGATGATTTTTTAAAATTTCCGAAACTTTATTGAGATCCAGATCCTGACCCCAGGGCAACTGGAGATGGACGGGCTTTAAGCCGATACTTTTCGCGAGCTCCAACCAACGATTTCCAAACTTGCCAGCGTCAATGACCAGAACCGTTTCACCCTGTTCTATGGTGTTGAGCAGCGCCGCTTCCATAGCCCCTGTGCCGACCGAGGCCAAAACAAAACAGTGCTGTTTGGTTTGAAAAAGTTTTTTTAAATTGTTTAAAACGCGATCGAGAATCACCTCAAACTCTACCGTGCGGTGATGGAGCACCGGTTGCGCTAATTCTTTAAGCACCCAATCAGGAAGGGGCACAGGGCCCGGAGTCATTAAGGTATAATTATTCATCGGAATCACAATTTCATTCTTGAATGCGCAAAAGTCAAAAGGTACGTTAATCGGTCGATGAAAGACCTACGATGAGTTTAAAATTATTAGCCTTTTTGCTCATATTTACCGGTTGCGCCTACAGTTGGGGCCCTAATAAACGCGAATTGCCGGGTGGGCATAAAAAAGTTTACGTGAAAGTCTTCCAGAACCAAACCCAAGAGGTAGGGATGGAAACAGAGCTGACCAATGCGTTTTCGCAGGAGTTGGCTCGCTCCGGCGTCGGCGAATTGACCGAAGAGTCCGAAGCCGAAGTCACCCTGGTCGGCACAATTCACACGTTAGATTACTTAGGTCTGTCGCCGATCACTTTACCAGGTCGACGAAGCACCACTTTGTTTTCGGAATACCAGACGCGAATGACCATCGTCCTTAAAATTTTAGATAAAAACGATAAAGAGATTTGGCAGGGTCAATTTTTGGGAGAGAAAAACTACAAGGCGCCTCAGCTCGTCGGGGACGCCTCTCAACCCAACGGAACATCTCTTCGAACCGCCAATCCACTTTACAATCAAAATGCCCGGCGCCAAGTGGTGCGCGTGATCGCGAAAGACTTAGCGGTCGAAGCGGTGAGCCGCATGACGGAGAACTTCTGATGGAATTTAATCTTCAGGATTTCCAAAAGCGAATCTCCACACACCCTCAACCGGTTTATTTATTGTTTGGTGAAGAAGAGTTCCTGGTGGATCAAGCCATCACGTTGTTTCACCAAGTGGTGGACGAGGGCACTCGTGATTTTAATTATGATGTTTTTTACGCAAAGGAGTCTCCACCTTCCACAATATTAGACGTGGCAGAGACACTCCCGATGATGGCCCCTCGTCGAGTGGTCGTGATCAAAGATGTCGAGAAGTGGAACGAACCCGAGTGGTCTTTATTCGACAAGTACTTTGAAGATCCGTCTGAGTCCACAGTTTTGGTCCTGGTGGCAAAAGCAGTGGATAAGCGTAAAAAAACAATCAAACGCTTGATCGAGAGCGCCGAGGCCATCGAGTTTAAAAAACTCTACGATAACCAGGTCCCGCAATGGATTCAGTATATGGTTCAGCGTGCAGGCCTCTCCATCGAGCGTGATGCCGTGGCTCTTCTCCAGCAGTTCGTGGGTAATAATTTGCTCGATATTCAGAGCGAGGTTCAGAAGCTCGCGCAATTTCTAGGGGACCGAAAACAAATTTTGGTGAAAGATGTCATCGATGTCGTTTCGAAAATTAAAGTGCAGTCAGTTTTTGATCTCTCACGCGCCATCGGTGAAAGCGACAAGGCCAAAGCCCTCTTGTGTCTGTCTCAGTTGCTCGCTCATGGACAAAACGAAGTGGCGATTCTCGCTCTGATTTCAAGACATGTGAGGATTTTACGTTTGGTCAAGAAGGCGAAGCAGGAAGGGCAGAAGGGGCCTCAAATCGCCAGCCGTGCGGGAGTCTCGCCTTATTTCTTGGCCGAGTACGAAGCTCAATCCCGAAACTGGACCGATAAAAAAATCGAAAAAACAGTAAAGGCCCTTCTCGACACCGATCGAGCTCTCAAATCTTCGCCACTGTCCTCGCACATCTGGCTCGAAAACTTTATCATTCAAACTTGTAATTAAAAACTCTCCCTCCCAGTCATAGACCGAGAGGGAGGGGAGATAGAGAGGTATCGCTCTTTCTCTACACAAGCTATAACCCAATACGTTTGTCGTCATTGATCAGATGACTCAACGGAAGGAATAGGGGCCTGGTGTCCGATGTGTTGTTGCGGCGAGAGGTCCTTCGCTAGCGCTCAAGATGGGGGACTAGGAGATGATTGCGATGAATTCGGATTTTTCGGGAAGCTGCGAAGCTTTAAGTTCGCGACAAGGAACTTGAATCACTTTTTCGTTTTCGGAGGTGAGGTCCATTCCTAGAGTGCAGAGCTTATCGGGCATGATGCGCTTGAGGTCTTCCAACGTCGAGCGAAAACGATAGGGTGTATCCATGAGAATCACAGGTACTGTGGATTTTTTGATTTGCAGTAATTCTTTCTCGCGCAATTCTTTTTTGGCGGGAATAAATCCACGAAAATAAAATTCCGCAAGCTCGAGACCCGATAAGCTGAGAATCATCATCAATGACGAAGCTCCAGGAATCGAGGTGACGGGAATGTTTTTCTTGCGACACGCTTTGACCAGCCGTGCACCAGGATCACAAAAACCGGGAGTTCCGCAATCGGTGACGAGAGCCACATTTTTAGTCGCGCATTCGCTTAGTAAAAATTCGATATCGTGGTCTTTGCTATGCTCATTGAGCAGTTCGTGCTTCTCAGGGCGCGGGAGGCCCAAGGCCTTAAAGAGTTGAAATAAAGGTTTATGTTCCTCAGCAATAATCAGCTCCGCGCTTTTCAGAACTTTCAGCGCTCGAAGTGAAATATCATCCGGATTTCCGATAGGCACAGCCACCAAACTTAAAGACATACTCGGATGGTACCAGGTACCTTTTGCGGAAGCGATGTGTAAAAAAATATAAGATATTTTTTTACACATCGCTTCCGCAAAAGGTACCTGGTACCATGCAATTATGAACTGGAAGACGTTGAAGAGTGAGCAGATTTTTAAGTCGGGGTTGGTGACGATTGATAGGGACACGTGTGAGTTGCCCGATGGACGAATTATGCCGGGGTATTACACCCTTCGATTTCCGGATTGGGTGAATATTGTGCCGATCACTTCTCAGGGAGAAGTGATTTTGATTCAGCAGTATCGTCACGCCACCGGAAAAGTTCATCTCGAAGCTCCAGGGGGCGCCGTGAACCGGGGAGAGAATCCAGATGTGGGGGCGCTTAGAGAGTTGCGGGAAGAGACCGGCTATATCTCTGATCAATTGATTAAACTTGCCGAGAATCATCCTAACCCGGCCCTCCAAGACAATATCATTCACACTTATCTCGCTCTCAACTGCGTCGACACCGGCGAGCAGGAACTCGATCCTTATGAAGATATTCAAGTGGTGAAGTTACCTCTCTCGCAGTTGGAAGAGAGAGTTCGTTCTGGTGAAATCGATCATACCATTGTGGTGGCGTCGATTCTCCACGCCATGGCTTACTTACGAAACACTTCGGCCCACGCCGAGCTTCTTAAAAAGTAAAATCTTTTATGTTTAGGATTTCTTGAGGCGGAGTGACGTTCGGCGAATGGCAAGTGTCGACAAAAACGAGCTCCACTTCGGGATGGTCTTTGGCAATTTTATTTAAAATTTTAGGTTCGTTGTCGATTAAGATTGTGCGCGACTTTAATTTTTTAAGTTCGCTAATTTTTTTCGACTTAAAATCTTCATCGATGTCTTTGGGCTGAGGCTTCATAAATAAAATCCCTTGCTGACCTGGAAACTCAAAATGATGGAGATACTGGAGGGTGCCTGGGCTCATGAGATCTCTCGGTCGACCGGTCAAATACACAAACGGAATGCCGTCGGCTTCCAGCTGATGAACAAAGCGCACGGCGCCAGAGTGAGGGACGTCGTATTTTAAAAAGTCGTTGGAGAAAAAATGGAGGCGCCAATAAGCATGAAGGTCGGCCAAAAGGGCAGGATCTGCCTTATCTAGAGACAATCTTTTCAGCGCCTCCGTATATCCGTATTCGCCGCGTCGGCAGTCCACGGCCGAAAGTTTCGCGCAAAACTCGGGGTGTTCTTTAAGTTTATCGACAGCGTACTGCTTTAAAATCGCTTCATTGCGTTTGTGCGTTAGAAGGAGTGTGGAATCGATGTCTAAAATGACGAGGCTGTCAGAGTTGAGTGAGCTCATTAATTCGGAGAGTTTTTGGGGCCTTTGCATCATGTTGCCTCTGTTCTAGTTGATGAACTCCGTTTATGCAAATATAACCCCCTGCAGAGTCATAAAACTTTGGGGGACACTTTGGATACTTTAATTATCGGTGGATCGTTAGCGTTTATCATCTGGCTTTATTTTAGAAACAATCCTCTAAAGCATTCAAAAAAGTTCATGATGCGTCGATTTGTAAACTGGTTTCCTCTGGGGATGACCTACGCGTTTCTTTATATGGCTCGTTACAATCTCAACGTTTCTAAAAATGCCTTCGGCGATCTCATGACCAAAGAAGATTTTGGAATCATCTTTGGGGTGGGAACCACTGTGTACGGACTTTCGTTTCTTTTGAATGGTCCCCTGGTGGATAAAATTGGCGGTAAAAAAGGAAT
>JAIEOS010000078.1 GCA_019750295.1 Bdellovibrionales bacterium
CCGTCGATCTTAAGAAATTCGTCCAGCGCAAACTCGGACTGCGAGTAAAACTTTTCAGAGAATCGAGAGCAGATGAGGCGGTAGGTGCCCACCGCTTCGTTGGTCTTTTTATCGATGATCATTAAATGATCAGCAATGGCATCGTACTCATCAAAATCTAAACCCGTCTCGTGAGACTTACCTAAGCCTTCTTCCAGAAAAATTTTGTGGCGCAGTCTTTGGGCATTATGAATGTCCTCGATGGTCTGAGCGGTTTTGATCAGGAAGTCTTCAGTATCGATCTCGAACGGATACTTACAGCGGTGAGAGTTTAGAAAATCCAAGGACATTTGTTTTTAGCCTATGATTAAATTCTCAACTTGTCGAAAAAAATACGTTTTGGAGAATTGCATTATCACGGCAAAAACTTATTTCACGATGAATGCTATAGATTCTTGCACTCGTTCGATCTTAAGGCTCGATGCTTTCTCCAAGCGATCCCGGAGCGCTTCCCAATCTCGAGAGAGAAATCCCGCAGGTGCTTTAAGAAATATATAAGGGGCCTTCGACGTTTCCGAAAAGCCTCTCATTGTGCCATACATTGTTCTTGCGGCTAAGCGGGGATCTGGCTCATCGAGAGACCAACACACAGGAGGAGTCTCCGTGAACGTCATCGCTAATTTTTCGCAAATGGTTTTGTGAAGCTTTTCCGACCAGTCCTCACCGAGAAGAGACAGCACAAGGGGCTTAGTGGGTTGGTAATGGTTGGGCAAGTGACCGGGTGCGATTTTCGAATCGGGCTTGATCCAATCGATACGTTTATTGAGAGGCTCCACAATCTGGAGAATCTCTTCGCGAGAGATCATTCCAGGTCTGAGTAGACTCAGTTCAATGGCGGTCTCATTTTCGCTCACCTTTAAAATCGTGGACTCGACGCCCACGGAACATGGGCCGCCATCCACCACCGGGATGAGGGATTGAAATTCGCTCTCGACGTGAGACGCCATGGTCGGACTGACTTTTCCAAACTTATTCGCACTGGGGGCTGCCAATGGCCCCGTTTCCGCCAGTATGGCAAGGGCTTGGGCATGCGCCGGCATACGAATCGCGACGGTATCGTGACCCGAAGTGATGGTATCAGAAACTAAGACGCTCTTTTTTAAAACTAAAGTGAGAGGGCCAGGCCAGAACTCCGCCGCAAGCTTCTGAGCCGCAGGGCTAAACTCGCTCACCAAGGGAAAAATCTGTTGCGGACGTCCGATGTGGACAATCAGTGGGTCAAAGGAAGGGCGTTCTTTGGTGGTAAAAATTTTGGAGATGGCGCCGGGGTGGGAAATTGAACCCGCCAAGCCGTAAACAGTTTCCGTGGGGAGAGCGGCGATCTCTCCTTTTTTTAAGAGGGCCACCGCTTCGTTGACAGAAACGATCATTTGGCTTTTTTCTTTTGTTTCACCCGGTAACGCATATTCACCATCTCGATGGCAAACGAGAAGAACATCGCGAAGTAAATATAGTTCTTATTCACATGGGCGCGCATTCCTTCTAACGTGAGGAAGACCCCAATGAGAATTAAGAACGAGAGGGCTAGAATTTTAATCGTAGGATACTCTTCGACCCAGTGGCTGACCTTCTTAGACGCCGCGAGCATCACGATCATTGCGATCACCATCGCCGTAATCATAATATAAAGCTCTTGTGCCATTCCCACGGCGGTAATGACTGAATCCAACGAGAAAATAATATCGAGAATCATGATCTGCACGATCACAAAAGCCATTCGACGGGCCTGAGCCGCCGACGCTTCAATCGTTGGTGCCTCGCCAGTCTCTTCCATTTTATCGTGGATCTCTTTCGTCGATTTGGCGATCAGGAATAGGCCTCCGCCGATGAGAATAAAATCACGAATCGAGAACGGATGATCCAAGACAGTCATCACATCGGCTGTGAGACCCATGACCCAACTGATCGAGAACAGGAGTAAAAGACGCGTCAGTAGCGCGAAAGCTATACCTAAATTTCGAGCTTTAGCTCTTTGAGATACAGGTAGGCGGTTGGTGAGGATCGCAATAAAAACAATATTATCGATTCCTAGGACAATCTCCATAAAACTGAGGGTCACTAAGGATATCAGGGCATCAGCAGTCATCATGGGTTGATTTATTATTGAATTTCGCCGTTTTGGCAAGTGTGAGTCACACGAATCAATCCAGAATTAAGACCGCCGTGCTTCCATGGGGAAGAAACTGTGCCTAATATAATAACAATAGAGATCGAAGGGTCTGCCGCGACAATGATGGACTGGGTCGGGTGCACCAGCTTTATGCCCTCTTGGCGAGCTTTTAGCTCGGCCAAAGCGACACACTTTTCAGCAAAATGTTGGGCGAGCTCATCGGTGAGAACAGGCTTCTCTGCGGAAGCCTGTAAGAAAAACTGGGAGAGAATTATAAAAACCAGCGATCGCATTATTGGCGACCGGTGGCTTCGATCAATTGACCGTCTTTGCACTCGGAGCCAACAAACGTCATATTTCGATAAGGCGTAGAACCAAAGCCAGACACAATAAAGATATCACTCGCGTTGGCGCTGACACGCACGTCGAACTGGGTGATATTGATCTGGTATTGTCGGGCGTTGGATTGCAACTTCATCATGCAAAGCGAGACGCTATCGAGGTCTTTTTGGGTGATGGATCCCACGGGGGCCTGAGGATTGGACGAGAGAGCTTGCTCCAGATCCATCTGTCTTTGCTTTACGCTTTCGACATCGGATTGAAAATTGAGGCCCGTTTGCTGGCCGAGGGCCTGTGTCGAGGCCAAAATACATAGAAGGGCGAGGATTGATTTCATTAAGATCTCCTTTTTAGCTTTAGCGAACCCCGAGATTATAACTCATTCCTAAAAATCGCTAGAATAAGTTCACGGTCGTGAAGTGATTTCATGGGTGTCAAAAAGGTAGACAGCGCTGAAATTAATTCAGCTTATAAGAGGGAAATTTAAATGACGGGTAGAGTTCAGTATCATGCTCGCGAACACAAAAAAGGATGTCCATGAAAACAATATTCTTAGCATTGACGATTTTAGTCCCGCAGTGGTCTTTGGCTCAGGTCATCAACTATCCTCCGCCAGTTCACGAAAACGGGTTTATTGTTCTCGACGTTCTCGAGAGGACTCAGTTCAATAAAGATAAAAAGAATCCCAAATTTGTGGATCCGGTGATGTACCCTCAAGATATCGCTCGTGTTCGTCAGCTGGGCTTAGCTCCCTACAGCCCGTTATTTTCGTTTGTTCCCAAAGAAAAAAAGAAAGACCACGCGGAGCCCTGGCTCGAGGGAAGACCCGACATTACTCAGCCAGATCAGGCAGAGCGAGTGGCGCAACAACTTCAGCGTTACATTTACGAAGGATGGTTTGCGAAAAATAAAAATCCAAATCAAGATTATGACTCCCAGTTTCGAGAGAACGATGAGCGCACGTGGTGTCACACCCCTTGGCTGAATATTTCCGAAAAAGGTCGCGAGGCGATCCACGGACTCACGAAGGAGTTCCCGATTCGTTCGACGTCGGTTTACACCGTTCCTAAAGAGATTGAAGATCGCGAGCTCGCAGTGACTTGGGGGCTCTCATTCTTTAATCGCAAGGTGTGTGGTCAGTATCAGGAATTTTTCCCCAAAGAAAGAAACATGATCCAACAAATTCAGCAGAGAAAACCTCTGTTTGAATCTCCAGATGGTTCGGTCTCGTTTAAGCTTTTGTTCAATGCCATGAAGGATTGGACGAAGGAAATGCCGGAGTGGGAAGGCGCCTACAACTGGACCGCTCACGTGAGCCACGCTCGTCAAAATGACAAAAAGTCCGATGGGGATGAAAGTATTCGCCAGCTTATGAACATTCCTTTAGTGCAGATTGATATTAGTCTTCGTGACAGTCGCCTCAAAGGTACTCGCAGCGATCTTAAAAACTGGGTGATGGTGTCCTATTACTACGACAAAAACTACAAGGCGCCGCACTTAGCGGATATGGACATCCCCGAGGCGCTGAAACACATGCGACCGATCGGTGTTCAATACGGCCTCGATACGGGAGAGTCCATCATATTTGCGGGAGCTCATAACAATCATCGCCCCGGTTACAATACGGGGGATCGCACGGAACTCCCTTACTCAGCCACGCGTCTCAATGGTCCGGTAGACAATACCGTATCCTCGTGTTTGGGATGTCATGCGCAGTCAGGAATTAACTTTGGATTACCGCCGGGAGAAAGAGTGCCCGGAGCCGGCCTAGGATTTCTCAAGAACGAAGACTATCTCCGCCAGATCTCGAAATCCAAGAACGGAAGTTTCGACTTTAATATGCAAGTGGATAAGGCGATGAGAAATTTTGCTTTATCAAAAAAGCAAAAAGTGGAAGGACCTGCGCCGCAAAAATGATGAGCGGCGTGGACCATTGACGTCTTATTTCTGTGCAACGCCTTGAACGGGACGATTCTGAGCCGGATCCTTATAAGGGTTACATTGTTCATGTAACTCTTCCGGATAACATAAAGTTAATAATGGAGCAGAGCCATTCGGCCAAATGATGGATTGAATCATAAATCGGGCGTTCGCTCCGTCCTCGGGATTTAAAGGTGCTAGGCGAACAGGTGTTCCTTTGCCCGTTTTACCTTCGGCATAGCCGCCCTTGAATTTAAGGGGCCAGCTTTGTCCGTGAGATAGCCCATCAATCACTTGGAACCATCCGTCGACCATTTTCACGCGCTCGAACATATCTGTTTTTCCAAAAGCTTCTTTGCCGGGGTATGGTTTTCTCACAAAGTGGAAAGGTGGGCACACAAAGCGTTTGTTGAGATTTTTATCAAAAAAATTAGCGCTGGCCACTTGGCGACTTTGCGAAGCTTTTGTTGTTTGTCGAACCGTTTTTTTGCGCTCTTCGGCTTTAGAGCCCTCTTTTATTTTCTTAAACATCTCGGTCTCTTTGTCGTTCATGCACGGAAATTTTTCGATATCGTGTGTGGTGTGCCACTCACCGAAGCGATGTTGTTGAGAGTCCTTCGAATGCGTGGAGTGAGCCACGATGATGACTATCAGAAACGTAAGTGTTTTGCTAAATGATGACTTCATGTTGTCCCCCGAGACAATGCTGCGTTTATAAAATTAGTGTAAGGGATGAAAGTCGAGTTTCAAAATTTTTTTGTGTTAGGTAACATAATCAGTCTCATTCTAAAACAAAGTGAGTTTTTGCTTTGAATTCCCTGAGGAATTTCGAATTATTTTGTCGACGAATTTGACACTTGAGGTGCCATGGAGTTGATGGCGGCGTTGAAAATTACTGAAGAAAGTCGGTGAGAATTTCTGCAAATCTTTGCGGGTTTTCGATGTTGGCGCAGTGACCATGACCCATAATTTTCGCAAACTGTCCATGCTTACAGAGTTCGGCCATCTTTTTGGTGTCTTCGATCGGAAGGAGCATATCATGTTCGCCGTGAAGGAAGAGTGCCTGACAATCGATTTTTTTTAAATCTTCGCTGATGTCTATGGGATCAAGATTTTTCAGAACAAAAAGCCCCACGGTTTTCGCAGCGTGAAAGGCGTCTTCGACGATCACTTGCTGAAAGTAACGGGAGGTCGGGTCGTTGTTGTAAATGGTGCTGCCAATCACCGTCGCGGTGAGCTCTCGATCATTCTTCATGGCTTCGAACGCCGCCTCGAGACTGGGATCAAATTTAATTCCTTTGGCACCCACGGGATCTAGGGCCACCAAGCGTCCAACTTTTTCTGGCAGAGCTGCGGCCACCATGGCTACGATCAACCCACCAGTGGAGTGGCCTACGAGATCCAATTTTTGGAGATTTAAATTTTTAATAATTTGGAGAATGTCGTCTCGGAAGATCGACATTTTTGCGTCCTCGACAGTTTTCGGCGCTGTACTTTTTCCGCATCCGCGAAATTCAACGAGAATAGCACGTCCTTTAGCTGGTGAGCCGCGGCCTCTGAGAACTTCGAGAGTCGGATACCACCATCTGTTAGAAGCGATGTTGCCATGAACAAATAAAGTGTCCCGAGGAAGCACGTCCTCGAGGATTTCATAGTGAATCTGGTAATTGTCGTCGATTCTACAGAACATAATTATTTAATGATCTGAGCGGTGTTGTCGTGGGGATTACCAATAAAACTACCGCCGCCGAAGAGGGCCTCGTCTTTGGAAATAATGCGATAAACCCAGTACGCTGCAAATGCGGGAACGCTCTCGGGAATTTTATGATCGGAATCGCGAATGTAAATCCGAGAGGCCCGCGAGGCCTCGGGGGTGGCGTCCCAATACTTATCCAATACGTTCTGTTTGATGTATTGATCTCTAAGAGCAATCATTAAATGAAGTTTTCGCGCTGGAATCTTCTCGGTGACTTCGATCGCTTTAAACTTACGAATCCCTTGCACTAAGCGAAAGGCGGCTTCGAGTTTAAAGGGATTTTCGAGAATCACCGGCTCTACTGCTGGATATGTGGCATAAATGATTTGCCGAAGGAAATAGTCATAAAGTTCATCGTCTGATGCAGGATTATAAGGGAACATGATTTTGTTCCACTGCACATTTTTTAAAATTAACTCGTCCTGCTCAGCCAGGGGCTCTGTGAA
>JAIEOS010000079.1 GCA_019750295.1 Bdellovibrionales bacterium
TGAAAAGTAAAAATTTCGCTCAGCCTCTGCTGTCGGTAATTCTAGAGATTTATTAGAATTTTATCCGCGGATGCGGGGTAATGTTTCAATACCTCATCGAGGTTAAATCGCAGGGCCCCTCCCACCTTATAGTGTGGTATGCGCCGACGGTGTACCAGGTAGTATATAGTGGATTTAGGAATCCCTAGCGCATTGGAAAGTTGGTCGATTTTCACCAGGTTGTCAGACAGCTTCATTGTCGTTCCCCCATTAGAAATGTAGAAAAGGAACCAATATTAGCCATTGGAAGTTCCTTTTGAGATGTCCTTAGAGGGAACTTCGTAGATAAAGGGGCTATTCTTTTTACCGGTACCCGTCCTGGAAACTTTGCCTTGTTTTTCCAGGACACGAAGTGCTGTTTTCATGGTTTTTGTCTTTCCTGTAACCATCGTCAACAAGTCCGGTTCAGATTGAGGACCCGTATTTTTAAGCGTGGACATTATTCTTACTTCGATTTCGCTTTGGTAAACATGAGTCCTATCTCCCGCACTAGAAAAAGACTTGTCTTCACTCATTTGGATTAAACAATCTTCGACACTATCGCCATACCGCTGGGTAGTACTGAAGTAGCGCTTATTATTGCGGTCTTTCTTTAGAGCGAAGTAAGTATCCAGTGAGGCAAGAAGAGCCGTTGAGCCCAAGATGCTATTATCAGAGTCGGAGTCACCTTTGTTCTGGTGATGAGTGAAAATAATTAGTGAATTCGTTTCTCTTGTGAGCTTAACGAAAGGCTCTAAAGCGTTATATACTTCGGTGTAATCATTTAAATCCTTTACATCCAAAGCCTTCCCTAAAGTGTCTACGATAACTACGCAAGGTGAGTTCTGCTTTACGGATTCCGAAAATGCCTCAAAACCTTTTTCCTTGAGACTTCCATGAAAGATCAAAATATCTTCTTCCGAAGCACTTAAGTTCCGCAAGTCACATTGTAGTTGGCCAAGATTACCCTCAAGTGCCAGATAGATAACCTTATACTTTAGACATTTCCTTCCCAAAAAATCCTGACCTCGCGAAATACACAAAGACATCCATAGCATAAGACTGGATTTTCCAACTTTGGGTTTACTGGCTATCATCGATACGCCGCCTAAACAAAATAGTCCCTCAACTATCCAGATAGGCTTGGGCAGATTTAGTTTTATAAAATCGGACATTGTCCACATCGACAACGCAGAATTTTCCGTACGGCTTTTATTTATCGCCTTCACTGAACTGTTTTTAGACCCGATGTCGCGCTTCCCATACTTAAGAGCCTTGTTATAATTTTCCAGTAAATCTCTTTCCTCCCAGGGAGGAAGGCACCTTTCGTTGTACTCTTTGAGAATTGGCAGCGCGTCCTTCACAGCAAGATTAAAATCCCGCGCTAATATGCAAGCCGTAGTAAAGAGGTTCTTGTATCCCCCGTCTCCCTCAAGTCCGCCCGGTATAAGCCTCACATATTTTCTTGCGCGTTCAACTGGTGTCATTTGTAACCTCCAAACTGTTCCCCAAGCTTCGAAATGATTTCCCAGCAGTGGTATCTTTTATTGGTAATTTCCTTAATGCGTACAAGTCGAGGATTGTTGAGATCTTTTAAATGGTAAAATCCCGGTAGTCGCATCACGCGAGGCAAATCGTTTATCTGACTGTCAGTTTTTAAATAATATGAAAGTTCTCTTTGAACTCCAGAAAAAAGTTCTTTCGGCTCACCTTCGTGCAGGAAATAATAGTTATGCTGCCCTCTCGCAGATTCAAGCATCAGCGACGCAGTGAGATCGAATGGAACGGAGTTCGAATCGTCGGCGTCGGTAAACTGCGCTCTGATTGCAATGATGTTAGACTCTCTGCGACCACGTAAGTCAGTTTTATTGATTGTAACGTAAACTCCCGCTCCCATTTTTTGTAGCCTAGTGAGTTCTGCCAGGTGATCTTTAAATGACCCGTGAAGGATTCTGGAACACTTCCTTTGGGCAACCGAGTATTGCGCTAAGCTTTTATTAAAATCTTCAAAATTTTTAAAATCAGATTCCTTAGGTTTTTTTGAGTCATAGAAAGTTTGAAAAGAAAATCCATCGGCACATGAGTCGAGCGCGTTGAGAAATTCGTGAGCCATATCAAAATCAAACTTCGGCAAATTTGTGATCTCTTCCCCCACGGTCATGTCCTTTGAACTTTGTTAAAAGATCGCCGTAAATCTCATTTAAAGCGTCCACGCATCTTAAACATTCTTCTTCCGTTAATTCGGTAAGGCCACTCTCGTGTGACTGCAGTCGCCATCTTGAAACCTCGGCCAACTGCGCCAATTTAATCTGGCTGATCCCTAATTCTTCTCGCATATATCGTATTGATTTCATTCGAACCCCTTCTCAGCAGCGGCTGCTGCGTGTATAAGAGTCATATCTCGGAGGGCCAATGAGAGATATTTCCGCGTTGGGTGGTTTTTTAGGATATTCGGAAACTACGGACGAACAGCTAAAGGCACATCTTGATGTCAGAGTCGAAGAAGCGACGAATTTACAAGAATTTATGGTCGATAGAGACACCGGTCGAACACTCCTAAATCTCTTTGCCGTCCATATCAGACACTTTAATAATTACCTCCGCAAAAAAGGGCTAACAACGGAAGAGAAAATTCAGTTCGTCGAAAATCTTTTTTGCGCCGGAATGTACCTCATTAGCGCATCAGAAAATAAGAGCGTTAAGGCATTCTCGAAGAGTAAAAATGTAGATCTCGAAGGGAAATACGTTAGCGATGCGGCAAGCGCCATAAATCAGATGAAAAAGCAGTTACAGAAGTTGGAGATTATTACGAACAAAAGGCAGGAGGGATCTTCGAACGTGCATTTTGCGAAATGCCTGATCGACTGCAGTGTTGCTGTTAAGGAGATGAGTATGATCGTCTTAGCTTCCCAACTTCATAACGATTATTTTTCCAAACCTTCCCGATACCTCGAAGAGCTCTACATGGTGTGCGGTAGTATTGAGGAGGTTAGGGCTTTGATAGTTGCGCTCAGGGATGATTTAAAACCCATTTACGATATACCTTCGATCGCTATGGAAAATTTAATTTATAAACGATTAAACGAAATTCAAAAATAGTATGGATGGATTTGCTGTTATCGATACATGTAGCTTGGATAACTTGTTAAAAGATGCTTCCATGTCAAAACGCCTACCAAAAAAATTGCTGGATCTCCAGATTAAACTATTAATACCTTTGGATGCTATAACTGAGATATTCGAGGGTGGAGATGATGAGCGAATCGCAAATAAGATTACAAATTTCGGATTTTTTAAACCACTTATCGATGACAACGTAGTGATTATAACGAAACCAACAGAAGAATGGTTGCGGAAAGAGCTTCGCAGAAATGGTTTGGTGTCGAACGTTCCCACCGCGAAGAACTCACCTAGGTGGCCATACTTATTGAAGACATTAACAGACAAAGCGGAATGTCTATCTTTCTTAAATAAATTAAAAGTCCACAGGGAGGGTGCAAAAATAAGAAAGGAAAATCTACTTAAGGTTGATAAAAAACTGCGATCGAGGGCATTATCCTTTCCCAACGAGGATCTTGCTGAGGCTTTTAATCCCCATGTTCCTCTTCCATTTGGAAAAATGAATTTTTACTACGGTGCTTTCGCTAGGTTGCCCGGATTCAGTAAAAAACGGGCCAGAAAAATTGTAAACTCCAGCGGCATTCGCTTTAACTATCTGCGAACTTACATCAGATTGATTTATTTAAGGGGCGTGGGTAATGCAATTCGTGATTATTCCAAAAATCCAGAACTTTTGTGTATAAAAGATTTAAAAAAGGGTAATTGGGACGATTTGGCATTTATCGTAATGGGTTCCCTTTGCAGCTACTTGATTACAGATGATAACGCTCTTAAAGATTTTAATAATTATCTTAATCAATCTGGCTTCGTTAAGAGCCAAGCTATGTCGCTCAGCGAATTTTTAACACAATCGATAGGTGGAAAATGAAAAAAATTCCTGTGACATCTGATATGCCTGCGCTAGTCGGAAAGACATACCAACTCCTTTGCTCTCTTTGGTGGGAATATAAATTTATAAGAGGTTCTCTAAACTTTCTACCCTTAGAGACTATTACACAGATTAATAAGGTTACGCCAAGATCGTTCATTTTGCCTGATGTGGAGTATGAGTTGGACGATACAACACTTATCGACTTGTTTAAGGATTTTAAAGCCTCTAACACAGTTGAAGCTCAGACTTTCCTAACGATGTTTTCGTTAGCTGAAGAAATTTTGAAAGAATCTGACCCTGATTGTCCATGGGACCTACCCGAATTACCCACGCCTAGCAACTTTCCATATTCTCCGAAGATGACCTTTGCGCAATTTACGAAATACAATAGATCCGCAATCTCAGAAATTCGGGAAACTCGAAACTGCTTCCTCCATAAGTTTGGACGGAAAGATAAAAACTACAGGAATAATCAATCGAAGTATTTTCATTCTCTTGATTCCGAAATGGAAGTGATTCACCTTGCGCTAGGGAACCGGTATCCATACAGCGATTTCGTAAAGAAGCATTTAGAATGTGAGCTTGGATCAAGCCTCGAAATTACACCTCAGTACATCCATCATGTTCAGATGACGCTCTTGGATCATATATCGCTTAAATCAGAATACTTTAGGTATTGGTGCGATGAGGACGCCCAAACTCTGGATGGAGTTTTCCCAACAGGTGGCGAATTCCATCTCCGCCCTACATATTCATGATTTGCAATAAACTGGAAGGTTGATAGATGAATAATGTGGATTACTTAAAATTTACAAGCGAACACATGGAGAGTGAGTTAGGTATTGATCCTTCCTATGCCAGGCGAGTTGGGCCGGGCCTACTGCTACAACTTTATTTGGGCTTAATAACTCGAACCCTCCATTATCACCAGGTCCTCGACGAAATTAATCATTTAGAGGGAAAGGGAATCGGGTCTAGAACTAGGCCCCCGGATCAATTTTTGAAGCTTCCTTTAAAGGGGTTATATAAGAAACATTATTCTCAACCAAATTTTATCCCTCGCAACGTGGCTACGGAAACCAAACAGATTTCGAAAGATGAAGTTGAACGCTGTAAAACATGGGAAGAGATGTGGGCGCTTTATGACCCTGTCAAATTGTTCGAACAGCGTATTGCGCGAAATGCCATGACCGGGCAGTGGATTGTTTTTGCTAAACATGAAAATGAAAATTATTACTTGTGCCTGGGCAGTCATAATGACGATGAAAACATCCTCAAAAATATTAATAAATTTAGCACTCCTGTTTTTTCGTTCTTAGCCGATTATGAAGGACTAGCTGGCACTTAAAGTTTCTGGACTAATTACTAAGTTCGGGTACGATTGGTTATGTTTAATAAAGCTTTGAAATTATTTATTTTAGCTGTTTCGCTTGTAACCTACACATGTAGCTGGGCAGAGGATAAGGGTAAGTCAGCTACGTGCGCTGTTGGAACTCAAGTTGACGGGTTTTTTTCGATAAAAAAAGGCATTACCTCTGCTATGTTCGAAAAGCCCGATAAAAAATCCAAAAGAGTCGTGAATCGCGCGGCGACGGAATTCTTGGGGAAAATTGAATACCGGGAAGTAAATCCGGATTACAAACTGCGAGCTAAGTGTCAACAAGGCGAATGGCTATATGCTCAGATCGTGAGAGCAGACGAGAAGGAAGTAGCTTGGGAATCCGGATGGATCCCTAAATCTAAAACAACAACACTATCGGCTGTCGAACCAGCTAAAAATCTCGCTGCCAAAGACGTAGATGAATGCATTTCCAAAGGCATAAGGTATTTTAAAGGGCTCAAGTCCTATCCTATATTGTCTGATGGAAGAAATTCGGAGTTAGTGGCAAAGGAACGATGTCTCCGAACAAAAGGTGCTTTTGATAGTTCTAATGATCTAAATTAGTTTCGGTATTATTTATGAGTTTTAGATAGTAAACATCTAAAAAGTTTCCGTGTCTTTTGCTAAGCCCTCTAAAATGAAATTCTTTAATTTGTCCGAACATTTTTTAATTGCTTGCTCTTGCCCTTTCGCTTGAGCGATCGGCCTCTGCATGTTTCCACCCAATGTCTGCGCATTGACTCCAGTCATTTCGAGATTCAATTTTACCTTTTTGTCCTTTACGAGGGTCTCAATATTATATTGGATTTCCGTCGGAATCTTACCCGTAGTTATATTAACTACATCGGGCCTTAATAGATCGTCACAAACATGTATCATTCTTGTTATTATGCGCCCCGATTCCTTATCTTGCATTTTGATTGCCTGGTTACTATCCACAAGATTTTTGGAGAAGAACACAAGGGCACTTTGGTAATTTTCGGACTTACTCTTTTTATTCTCAATAACATAGGAGTGGATGAGGTCCTTTTGATCAACTGCCTTGAGGGACATTGCCGCACATCCCGATAGCGTAAGCAACAGCACTAGTTTTTTCATAATTTTCTCCGTTCTATTTTGTGTAACGTCACTCTGACGTCGCCGCTAAAGATTTCCCTTAAGAGCACTTCGCTATCAATTTCATGCGGGTCGTTTTCGCCAAATGCTAATTTATGAAAAGACATCTCGAGAGCTGACGCAACTTTTCGAAGCTGCTGAAGTTTGGGCTCTCGTCCACCGATCCATGCGTGTACGGTAGCTTTCGGCACACCTGCTTTTTTTGCAAGTTCAGTGACAGTTATGCCTCGTTTTAGGCATTCAGATTTTAGAAGTTTAGGCAGATGACTCATATAATATCTTTATTAGGCCGTAGCTTGGACATTCGAGAAAGGCGAATCTCCCGTGAGAGACTCAAAAGCTCTGCAGCGAGACAGTTCCCTGCGGCGGTATATTTGCTTAGAGGCACAGTTGGCTTACCTCTCGAGTCATTTAGTAAGTAATAAACGCATAATAGACAGTTTTCCCGCAAGCGAGACATAATCACTCCTTAATAAGGAGTTCTCTTGCTTTCGAATTAGTCTTTGCTGGGGAGAGCGTAAGCTAAGCGAATAGTTTGAACGTTCGTTGGATCTGATGATTCATCTCTCCATCCGAACCGACTTTTCATATAAAACATCCAAATGCGGCCATTGAGTGAACGTCCCTTTTCAGAGAAAAGTCCGGATAATCCTGCCTCTTCCCAAAAAGCTTCACACTTGGTTTTAGCTATATCTAATGCGTCGGAAAAGTCGGAATGATCTTTACTCCACTGATACACTGTATCCTTTGACACGGAGAGTTTAGCTGCAAATGCAGTTAGCGACTTTCCATCGGACATAAAGTCGATGATTTCGTCGCAATACTCTGTCCTGTATTTTGTCGGGCGCCCAGTGATCATATTAAAATCATAGCATAAAAGTCGAATTTAAGATGGTCGTTTTTTGGTTACAAATACTCCAAAAATCTCCAAAATAGTTCAAAATATTCAAAAACATAAACGCAGGGATCTTCCGGTTAAATATTTACATTTATTAAATTATTCCGTACTTTCAGTAACTAACGTGCTGGGAGCAAATGTGGCTTTTAATAATCTCACTCTCTTCTCCAAATTTAGTAATAGCTTTCTTGAATTCATCTGGGTCATTTATCAAGAACAGACTCAGAGTGAAAGCGCCTACAAAATTATCCGAACGTTCAAAGTTTCAATTCAACCCATCTTGTCCGATGGGTATCGCATTTAGAAAGCAAAATAACATGACTGCAGATTTTGAAACTTGAAACTATAACCCATCTTATCTTAAAGGAAAATCGATAGCGGTGACCAGGGAAAGTCAACTAGAGTTCAATCCCTTGATCTTTGAGGCTATAAATTCCGTAGAGCCAAGACTCTGGGACGTCGTAAAACAAAATCGTCTTCCGAAAGATGCGGGCTACTCGACTGTTCAATTTCATATAATGTAACCACGACAATATGTTCCCTAGAAACCTCTGCAAATGTCATTGAGGTATTGTCATAATCAACGGCTTACCTTTAGTGATGACCATCGTATGTTCGTATTGAGCCGTTAAATACTTTTTATTCGTTGCGAGAGTCCACCCATCACCGGTGTCGAAGACATTTCGGGCTCCGGTGGAGAGAAAGGGCTCGATGGTGATCACCAAATTTTCTGTGAGGACGCGTTTATCTTTAGGATCAAAGTAGCCGGGAATAAAGCCCGGTTCCTCGTGGAGAGCGCGGCCGACGCCGTGGCTTCCGATGTTTTCGATAACCGTGAGTTTATGCTTTTTGGCATGCCCTTCGATGGCTTTTCCGATCTGATTCATCAATTGGCCAGCACGGGCTTGATCGATAGCGAGTTCCAAGGCGCGTTTTGTGGCCAGGCAGAGGTTTTTCTTGATTGAGGATTCGGGCGGAATAATAAACGAGCCACCGGTGTCTGCGAAGAATCCATTGAGTTCCGCAGAAACATCAATATTGACGAGATCCGAAGCGACGAGAATTTTATCGCCGGGAATTCCGTGAGCGGCCTCTTCGTTGACGCTGATGCATGTGGCTCCTGGGAACTTATAGCAAAGTTCGGGAGCGGAAGTGGCTCCGTGAAGTTCCAGATATTTTCGACCGATCTCGTCGAGCTCGCGGGTCGTCATCCCGGGCTCAAGGGCTCGACCCATGGCCTGGAGGCAATTCGCGACGATGCGGCCAATTTTTCTAAGGGCGATGAGCTCTTCTTCGGAATTAATAGACATGAGACCACGCTACCACAAACAGAGTTTTGGGTCATTCGTCAAATACCAGTGACCCGACGTTGAGCCCAGTTAAGGATAAATCGCGGTGGTGCGATACTTAAAGCGAATGTAGTCTCTCGCTGATTTGGCTTTCTTAATATTTTCTCGCAAAACCGAAGCGGCCACGAGGTTATCCGCGTACTCTTCGCCAGTGGCG
>JAIEOS010000080.1 GCA_019750295.1 Bdellovibrionales bacterium
CACAAGGGTGAGCTCTCATTGGCAGGAAAGATTCATCCTAAGGCGGAGCCGGAGATCTTTTTTGTGACTCATAAGGAGCTTTCGGGGAAGATTTCGGTGGCGGAGGCGATGTCGGCGTGTAGCGAAGTGGGTGTGGCTCTCGAGATTTTGGACTCTCGCTTTCGTGGATTTAAGTATTTTGCTTTGCCCGATGTGGTTGCAGATAATTCGTCGTCGGCATTTTTTGTTTTAGGCGATCGAAAACCTGTGGCTTCCGTAAAAGAGATTAAAAATCTCCGAATCACCATTGAACTCAATGACGATGTGGCGTCAGAGGCTAAAGGTGACGCGATCCTGGGCGATCCTTGGTTATCTTTATGTGAGCTCGTGTCTTTACTCTCTCAAGAAAACAAAGCTCTCCCGGCCGGCAGTATTGTTTTGGCGGGCGCCGCGACTCAGGCGATTCAGCTTGAACCGAACATGCGCATTTGTGCTAGACTGGATTCCATAGGAACTGCGGAGTTTATTGTTCGAAACTAAATCTCCTTCCGCAAAATACTTTATGCGATATTTGCTGCTTTTGATTTTCAGTGGGAGTTTTTTTTCGACCAGTCACGCCCAGACACCCATTCCCTTTCAAAAATTCTCCCACTCCGAGGCTCGACTCCTCTCGCTCTCCGAAGACTCCAAAATCACTCTCGGCTTTCATATTCGCCTCCGTCCCCACTGGCACACCTACTGGAAGAATCCGGGGGACTCAGGAGCTCCGCCTAAATTCAAATGGAAGTTTTCCCCGGAGAGCGGTCTCAAAGAAACATCCTCCATCTCATGGCCTGTTCCTCGGCGAATCGAAGTGGCCGGTATCGTCAGCTATGCTTACGAGGGCGAAGTTCTTTTGACCCAAGAGTTCAAACTCACGGACGGAGCGGTCACTGCGGAACTCGATGCCGAGTGGTTAGTGTGTGATGATGTGTGTATCCCTCAGACGGGTCATTTTAAAATTACTGTTCCCTCGTCAGATTCTGCAGAAATCCTAACTCTATTTCGCGCCAATCAAGACCAACTTCCCGCTTCGGCGATCAGTACCGCTCCCATATCTCTCGAAAACACTTCACAAGAATCTCTCACACTGATTGTCAACTCTCCCTGGCGTTACACCCAGTTTTTCCCGGACGACACCACACTCATCCAACTCAAAAAGCCGCAGGTTCTTTTCGAAGGCTCCCAACAAAAGATTGTGTTTACGAAGACTCAACCCTCACAAAAGACTCTGGCCGGCGTTTTACAACTTGAAACTCCCGAAGGTCCTAAAAACTACGATGTAAATCTTTTTCCAGAATCGACGGTCTTCGTTCTTATGCAGTTTCTGTTGGCCGCATTTGTGGGCGGTCTTATTTTAAATCTCATGCCCTGTGTGCTCCCGATCATCGCCCTTAAGGCGTTTTCATTTGTCAAAAGTGCTCACGGCGAACGTAAAAAATTACGGTGGGAGTGCATCGCCTACACTCTAGGGATTCTCTTTTCTTTTTGGACACTGGCACTGGTGATTTATTTATTCCAGAAAAGTGGACGTGGGATTGGCTGGGGTTTTCAGCTTCAATCTCCTGTTTTTGTCGGCGCCTTGATGCTCTTATTTTTAATGATGGCATTCACCATGCTCGGAGTATTTAATATTAACATCCTCGTTCCCACTCGGATGCAAAATAAAATGTCTCGCAATGGATTGAGCGGATCGTTTTTCTCGGGCCTTCTCGCCGTCATCGTGTCCTCCCCTTGTACGGCGCCCTTTATGGGAGGAGCCATCGGCTTCGCTCTTTCCCAACCCTTTTCTACCGTCTTTGCATTGTTTACGAGTTTGGGACTCGGACTGGCTTCTCCTTATCTACTCCTCACGGTGGCCCCCCAATTTTTTGCTCGCGCTCTTCCTAAGCCCGGAGCGTGGATGGACACCTTTAAAAAAATCCTGTCCCTCCCGCTTTTTCTCACCGCCATTTGGCTCGGCTGGATCTTTTATCAACAGGTCTCGCCCACGAAAGTTTCTGCGGTCGACGGCATCGATTGGGTCGAGTTTAATCCAGCTCATCTTAAAGAGAATATCGGTCAAAGAAACATCTTCGTCGATTTTACTGCGGACTGGTGCTTGAGTTGCAAAGTGAACGAAAAATTAGTCTTCTCCGACAAAAAGGTCCAAGAAGCTCTCAAGAAAAATGAGATTTTGATGATTAAAGCCGATTGGACCAACTACAACGCCGACATCACCGCGTGGCTCAAATCCTTCAACCGCTTGGGAGTTCCATTCTATTTGTTCTACTCCAAAGACGGTTCCGTACAGATTCTTCCCGAAGTCCTAACGCCATCACTCGTGCTCGAGACCATTAACAGGTAACAGTTCCCTTTTCGTAGCGATCTCCGCTACGAAAAGGGAACTGTTACCTGTAAAGTGCGAGAGCTTTTTCTTTTTGATCGGCGTGAACAACGATGGGGGCTGGATATTTCCATCGCGATCGATCGCCATCAGGATCATGCAGAATCTTCGTCGGCGCGCTCGCAAGCTCAGGAATATATTTTCGGATATACTCACCCTCGGGATCAAATTTTTCGCTCTGAAGCCAGGGATTAAAAATGCGAAAGTAAGGTTGAGGATCACATCCTGTCGAGGATGCCCATTGCCAACCACCGTTATTGGGAGCCAGATCTCCATCAAGAAGCATCTTCATAAAATAGTTCTCTCCCCACTGCCAATTGATCAAAAGATCTTTCACTAAAAACGAAGCCACAATCATTCTTACACGATTGTGCATCCATCCTGTCGTGTTAAGCTCGCGCATCCCTGCATCCACTATCGGATAGCCCGTGGTGCCCTCGCACCAACGTGCAAAGTGAGACTTATTATTAGACCACTTAATGTCTTTGTATTTTTCGAGGAACGACGTCTTTTCGACATCAGGGCGATACCATAGGATCGAGTAATAGAACTCACGCCAGACCAGCTCCTTTAAAAATTGGGTCGGCCCACTCTTTTGAGCAAAAGTAAGATCTTCTAACTGAAGATAAGGAATGATTTGCGACGTGACCAAAGAACCATTCTTTAAAAATAAAGAGAACTTTGACGTCCCACTCAGAGCGGGAAAATTTCTATTGTCGTCATAACCTTCGGTCTTTGACTTAAAGTCTTTGAGGCGCTCGAAAGCCACCACCGATCCGGCGGGAGGGATTTCGATGCTAACGCTTTTGTTGTTCGTCGTAATGAAACTCTCCAAGGAGTCGCGCCAGGGAAAACTTTTCCCCATCACGTCCTTCCACTGGATCGAAAACAAA
>JAIEOS010000081.1 GCA_019750295.1 Bdellovibrionales bacterium
AATATCGAACCTATTTTCATATTTCTACCAATTATGGCGTAAGTGAAAGTAATTGTTATTATAACATTCGTTTTGTTAAAAAACACAGTTTACGCAGTCGCGATGGGAGACCTGTTCGAACGATTGAATTAAAAATCAGTTGGGGAGAAATCGAAATTCAACCACCCCAGATAGATAAAAAAGTTAAAAGTCCGATTACAGCATGGTGTGTAAGATGTTGGAATGAGGAGGAAATTTTAGAGTGGATTTTAATCAGCACATTACCGGTTTTAGATATTCAGTCAGCAGTTGAAAAAGCCCAATGGTATTCATACCGATGGATTATTGAGGAATATCATAAATGCCTTAAGACCGGATGTTCAATTGAAAAGCGGTATTTGCAATCTGCAGAGGGATTGATGGCCTTAGTGGGGATTTTGGGGATCATAGCTATAAAATTATTAGAGCTTAGGTCAATCAGTCGAGAAGCGGACGAAATGCAAGCGGGGGAAGTGATTCCTGAAATATTCATACGAGTGTTAACGAGGAAACTATGCCTAAAAGACAACTTGATAACGATTAAAGGATTTTGGAAGCATGTTGCTCGTTTAGGAGGCTTTAGGGGGCGAAAATCGGATGGGGACCCAGGTTGGCAGACCCTTTGGGGCGGATGGCTCCGTCTTTTAGATATGACCTGGGCGGTAGAAGAATGTGGGTAACTTCAAGGCCTAAAGGCCTGGGAGGAAGCGCCGTCAAAAGGATGAAATTTCGTCCCGTCGCGACGGTAATACCCACAACAATTTTTGTAACGATCTGATCATTAGGACCGTAGTAAGCAATCGTTCCTGTGCGAAAATCTGTTTTAACTTTCTTAAATTCATTTTTCATAGACTTCTCTTCTACTTTTTGCTCACAAATCAGCAATATCGATGATACGGTAAAAATAGCGACTACTTAAGAGAGCATCGGAAACTGGGCCCAAATGAAACAGAACAGGCGAAATCCCAAAGCCTTTTGGAAGAGCAAGAGAAGCTATTTTGGTTTTCATTGCATCGATCACTTCAAGCCCCAATTCACGACGACGCATTTTGACTTCACAGATAAAAAGAGTGTTGGAATGCATTTGAATCAGATAATCAATTTGGCACCCTTTTTTGCGACCTGAGGCTTTTTGAAAATAGGGATTATCAATAACGACATCCTGAGCGTGAATTCCAAGTGCCTGGTAAAGAAGAGATCTATTTTTCAGAAGAAGATTTTCGAGCTGGAATCCGAGCATGGGTTCCCATCCAGGCAAACTAGAAAGTGGGACGTCTAAAAATGACCCTTGCTCAATTTTCGTAAGATTGGGTTCAATATAATGGATATAGAAGCGAAGATAATTATCGGAAAGCCGATACAGGGTCAGTTTTCCTGGCTTACCTGTTTTTAAAGACCAATCTGGATGTCTGCTGACAAATCCACAGATTTCAAGGGCTTTAAGATGATGACTTAGTGTACCACTTGGCGAGTAGGCCATTATCTTTTGAAGAGTAGCTCGGTCTTTCATGCCCTGGCTTAGGATTGTAATGATCTTTTTGTATATTTCACCTCTAGAACTGAAAAGATCATTAAAAATTCGATCAAATTCATGCACCAAAAGGCC